>CAZGYS010000095.1:0-14185 GCA_964530305.1 uncultured Leptospiraceae bacterium | reverse complement strand
AAAACCCTCTTCCTTGATGTATCATGCCAGACAGCATGGCGGGGCGGCGTTTACAAGCCTTAAATATCCCGCCGGGTTTTGCGATTGTAATGGACGCCGGTCCCGTCGCCCCTTGACGCATGGAAAGAGTTCAACCCGTATTTCTCCTCCATGGTATGCGCGAGCTGGCCGAGCATTCTTATTCCCTGCTGGAAAACTTAACGGAAGACGAATGGCATGCGCCCACCTCCAGTTCGAAATGGTGCGTGAAGGACATCGTCGCGCATTTGCTGGACGGGAGCTGTCGACGACTTTCCGGACAGCGCGACGGCTATCATTCTCCCCACCTGGCTCCTGAAAAAGAAGGATACGAGAGTCTCCTGACCTTCCTAAACAAACTCAATGATGATTGGACGCAGGCAACCTATCGCCTCAGCCCCCGGCTCCTGATTGAGTTTTTGCGATTCACCGATGAGCGTCTCCTGGATTTTCTGGCGACCCTGGATCCCTTTGCCCCCGCCCCGTTTCCCGTGGGATGGGCCGGAGAAGAACATTCGGCCAACTGGTTCGACATCGCGCGAGAATACACGGAGAAGTGGCACCACCAGATGCAAATTCGAGAGGCGACGAATCGCATGACAATCTTAAACCAGGCGCCCCTGCTTCCGACGGCCATGGACGTTTTTCTACGTGGACTGCCGCATCATTATGCCGACCTGGACGTACCCGCCGGCACGCGCCTGGCCGTTCGACTATCCGATCAACAGGACCCGGGCTGGACCCTGGTTCGCGAAAACGACGCCTGGGTTCTCTATCGAGGCATGGACGCCCATGATGCCTCCATCGAGTTCAGCGGCATCACGGGTTGGAAGATCCTGACGAAGCGCCGTCCGCCCGCGCAAATCAAGGCGGACTTTCCCGATATTCGTCTCGAGGGCGACAATCGCCTGGGCGAACACTTTCTCTCCGCGGTCTCCATGATGGCCTGATGGTTATTTCGGCCATTTTGAGTATTGAGCGTAAGTCGGCCGCCGCGCGAAGGAAGCAAAGCCGATGACGGCCGTTGCTCGGCGAAACACCTTGAACTGCTTCGTAGCACCGCTATTGCACTCGGCAAACCCCAGCGCGAAATAGCAGGCCAGTCGGGGCTGCACCTGATCATTGTAATGGGCGCCCCCCGTCATTTGCACAATGGGCTGCGTAAAGGCCTGGCGGGCGGCATAGAGATAAAAGATTGGTTGCTCGGAGCGTTTCACGTCATGGAGCCGGGCGTTCACGGGCACGGGTGCGCGGGTGGAAGGAGGTCCGTACCAGTAAGTGACAAACCGGGAGCCGCCCCCTTGATACTCGGCCGTATACTCATAGATGGGATTCGTGCCGGGGAGCTGGGTCTTCCAGGCGAAAAAAGCCATGCCGAAGTATTTAGCGAAAGGCCAGATGGTTGTCTTCATGGAAGGACTGGTATGCAGGCGGTACACCGGACTCCCGTCGGGCATGTTGTACATGCGATACCCGTAAACGGGTATCGCGCTCTCGGCGACATCGAGGGGCCGCGTGAGCAGGGTCATGTCCAGGGGATTGGGATTCAAGAAACGCCCTCTTAGCATGGGATCATCCGAGCTGGGCGGCACGGCGCCCAGATCCACGCTGTGAACTTTTCCGTTCATAAGTACCGGACCGCCGCTGGCGCCGTGATCCAGCAGGCCGGTTCCAACCCAATCGTCTTCTCCCGGACGTCGTATAAATTTACCACGACTCATGTACATGCGACCGGCGCAGTGCTTCGCGCCCGGCGCCGGATAGCCGATGGTCTGGAAATCCAGGCCCGTGGGTTTTACCTTGCGCCCGTCGGGTAGCCGGAACCCGAAATCATATGCAAGCTTGTCGCGACCCGACGACCAGCTCCATAGAATCGCCACGTCCGCTCGTTTCGTTTTCGTAGAGTTCCAGCCACCAGGCGGTCTGGCATTACTGTAATAGGGATGCACGGCGAATTGTCGAAAGGGCGATCTTACGAATAGAGGCGATCCGGTCTTGTCCGCGGTACCATTTCGAAAACGGACGTTCTTGATTTCCTTTTCCTTGGTCTGCCCTGTCTTAAAAAGGCAGTGGGCCGCCGTCATAATGCCGTGCTCGCTGATGAAAAATCCGGTGCAGTAGCTGAGCCCCGGCCGATCTTTTTCCGCAATCTCAAGCAGGACCACGCTGTTGAAAGGCGATCTTTTCCGCATACTCTCCGCGATGAGTTGAGCAGAGTTCCACCAGGCACTGTGCGTGCCGCAGGGTTTACCGGGCGGAGCGGCGGACAGCTCGAAGGAGGACGACCGCGTATCACACCCGGTCATGGAGATAGACGAGATGACAATAGTAAGAAGAGCCGGAGCAATTAAGCGAGCGCATTGAGGCCGATGAGACGTACGAAGCATCTAAACGATTTCCCTGAAAAGCCCACATTCTTCAATAAAAAAAGCATACCAACAACCCCTTTCAACGAAACCATTCCAGCCAGAAAGGCCCGGGCACTAAATCCGCCGCTTGCAGAAACCCAACGATAAAACCCGTTATCAGAACGTACAGGGAAATGACGAGCAGGTGGTCGATGATGAAGGGCGATTTCGTTTCGCCCTTGATGGACCGGGCTTTTCCTTCCGGCACTTCCAGGACTTCGCCGCCGGTCATGCGGGCCAGCGCCGCGGCGGCCTTGCCTACTTCCAGGTATTCGGCGCCGCTGTTCCCCACGCGCTGAAAGATCTTTCGCGAGCGCGCGAAAACATAGTACACGGTTTGGACCGCGGGATGGGGGAGTGGACCGGTGGCGGTGAGGTAGACGGCGCGCGCGGTATTACAACCGAAGGCGCCGCCCTTGATGACCGTTCGCCTGAAAAGAGTGATGCGCGTGATCTTTCGTTCGCCCCGCTCGACTTCGAAACGGGGACGAAACAAGCGCGCCGCCCACCAGAGCAGAAATGAGCCCGCCGCAACGATTCCGAACCAGGTAAAGGTAATGACCGCGGAATCGCCCGGCCCCAGGGGCCGGCTCTGCCAGAGTAAAATGATCAAGCCCAGGCTGGTCAGAAAAGAGAAGAATGCCCAGACCCCCAGAAGAAACTTCTCGAAGGCGGTGCTCGAATACATGGTCAGGTAAATCGCATCCGCGCTGATTTTCTTGAACAGAGGGCGAAGGTGCTCCCCGGCCAGGCGCGGGTCCATGAACTTATCCGGAGCCTGGTCGCGAAAGTGCTCGATGCGTTCCTTTAAGTGCGCGTAGCCCTCGGTTTCCCAGGGAATATGCAGGGGCGTGGAATAGGCCCCCGTTTCCAAATAGAGTCCGTCGCGATCTTCACGCAGGCCGGCCGGTTCCCGCAAGTCGAACGCAAAGCTCCCGCCCACGACGCGTAGAACCGGACCGGCCAGTTCCAGGAGCTCTTCGCGCCAGGGCGCGATGAAGGCCGTCATGCCCCCGTAGATGATGATCACAACGACCACGGCCAGGGTAAACGCGAATGTATGGGCGTTGCGGCCGATACCCTGGCGCCAGACGAAGAAGTAGCCCGCGACCAGCGCGAAGCCCAGCAACGCCAGGGGCGTGTAAACCAGCAAGCGCCGGCGAATGGCCGCCGCGTCGGGCTCTTCCATGCGATAGCGATAAACCTGGTTCTCCTCATCGGCCCGAGAAGGCGCGGTGAGTTTCTTTTCCCGCACGCGCTCATCGCGAGGTATCAGGCTACGCTCGTACTCCCGCACGGCCTGGCGGTACATGTTGATTCGAGTCCAGCGCACGGCCACATAGAGAACATAGGCAAGCCCGCCGAAGAAACCGACGCCCATTCCGTAGATGAGAACGATACCACGCCAGGGATCCGGCAGGGACTTCGCATCTCCGGTGGAAATCGCCCAGATCAAAAGCGCGACCGCCGGCAACACGACGATAGTCGCCGTGATGAAAACAAATCGCCCGAACGAAGTCATTTTAATGGGGTCGGGTTTTCTCAAGTTAAGGCCTCGTCAGGGCGCAGGGCAACCGGGTTCGCGGACGACGTCAAGCCCGCTTTTGTTCACGATATTTTCGTTCAACCACGAGAGCACGCCGCTTCCGTGGGATCGCCCAAAAAGTCCCACTCCCGTGTTATGATGCAATCATTCAGGAGGACGATTATGGGTGTATGTTTTGGTTCCGGAATTCTGGGTTTGCTACCCGCCGACATTGAGGACGAGGAATACAAGTTCGAATTCATGAAGGAGTTCGCGGCCAGGGGCCTCAGTCACGGCTTTCGCGAAATCATCGGCGACCGCGTGGCGGAGTTCAAGTATCGCAAGGGCGAGGTGCAGGCGCGCTGGATGGACGAATCGGAGTACGCCGATTGGATCACGAAGGGAAAACGCGTGGGCGGTTCCGCGCCCTGGTCCACCATTCCCCATTGCCTGGAGGGCGCATTGCTATTGCCCGGATTTCGCGGCGGCTACGAAACTCACCAGGTCGTCATTCCCGTTCCCAATGAGCACGATTTCGATTGGCACGCGGGCGCGTTACGTGCCAACATTGAACGTCTGGAAGAATTCGACCTGCCGGAGTACGCGGACACGGTCGAATGGCTGCTGGAAGATCTGCGCTATTGCCGCGAACATCGCCTGATATGGCATATCGGCGAATAGCGATACGTTCTTCCCGACGCTGGTTAGTTCGCGGTGCCGGCTTTGCCGCGCGCCTTACGACCCTGGGGACGGGGAAAGGGATATTCCATCTGAGACAGCTCGGCGATTTCACGCATGCGTTCGTCCAGGAAAATCTCCGGATCCGAGTCGGAACTGTAGTAGGAAACCGGACCGAGACCGACTTCCACCAGCGTACGGCGAAACTTACGTTTCGTGTATTTGAAACCGACGCACACGACGCCGATGGGTTCGGGCGGCTTGCCGGCAATGAAGCGAAAGCCCGGAGTTTTACCACGCCCCATTTTATTGGGATAAAAAGTCTGCTCGGGAAAAATGCACAGCATGTCCCCACCATGCAACACCTTGCGCGCGTGCATCAAGTCGTGCTTGCTGCGCTCGGGATTGCTCCGGTCCACGGGAATGCCGCCCACGCGGATGAAAACGGGCGCCAGCGGTCCCCGGGCCATTTCAGCCTTCATGAGGCACCAGAGGTGGCGCCCACTATCGTCGGTCACGGCAATCTTACCGATGGCAATGTCCGAAATGCGCTGGTGTTTGGCCAGGATCAGCACGCCGCCCGAAGCAGGGATGGCGCCCTCGCTCTTGACGGTGATCTTATAGAAGAAAAACAGCAGGAAGCGAAAGAAAGCATTCCAGAGCGTGGAATACCAGCTCCACAGTCCAGGGTGCGCGTCTTCCACTTTTTTTGTGGAGGCTTTTTGCTTATCGCGATTCAGCTTCATAATGATACTTTTTTTCCTGGCGATTTTGCCGGCAAGAAGGACCGGGGATAAATTTGGGGCAACGGGGTAACGGGGCAACGGGGCAACGGGGCAACGGGGCAACGGTTAGAGACGCGCTATTTCGAAGGTTACGGATTTTTGGCCACGGAACTCACAAAGATTTTTCCAGGGGTATTCGGCGGAGCGCGATTTCCGGCTCGACGAAAATGTCCGCGCAAAGAAGCAAGCAATCGTGCGCGACAGGTAACTAAAGAACTTTCGTGCCTTCAGTGATTTCCGTCGCCGAACAAGCGTGTGAAATTTTTACTTGACATTCGCATATTTTGTGCAGGGCGCGTCTTTCACCCTTTCACCCTTTCACCCTTTCACCCTTTCACCCTTTCACTCTGAAAATATTTAACCAGCTTCACCTGATTGCCGACCTCATTGTATTCAACGCGATCAAAAGTCATCCGCGCAAGCGCAATGCCCCGTCCGTGCATGCGTGAGCGTTCCCCTTCCGCCCGAATATCCCGGTTACCGAACAGGCGATGATCAAAGCCCTGCCCCTGATCCGTAATGACGTATTCCACCCGGGACTCATCGCGAAAATACTCCACGACTATGCGACGGTCCCGATAGCGCTCGTCGTCCCGTCTTTCTTGAATCAATGCCATCAAACTACCGTCCATGGTGGCTTCGCTTTTTTCCTCGAAGGTGATATTGAGATTCCCATGCTCGATGGAATTGATCAACATCTCCCGCAAGCCCAGACGGACCGGCATCACCTGGTCCGAACCCATGTAGCGCGGCAGCGCGGCCGTAATACGCTGGTTCAACAGCTCGGCCAGTATCAGATTATTGCCGATGACGTACGTCTGCTTCTCGGTTTCGCAGTGACGCGTCAGGGTGTTTTCGGCAGCGGGCGCCGCGCGACCATGAATTACGTGGGCGCCCTCCAGGGCGACGTATTCCAGGCGAATATTTAATTCATAGGGTTCGCCGATGCGTGTGGCCATTTCCACGTTTAGTTCCGCGGTACCTTTGGAGGCGATGACTTCGCGCAATCTTTCGCGAATCAGTTCGGGCACGATGAACCCCGAACTGGGACCCGCCTGGTAGGCCATGTCCGGAAAGGATTTGCCCAGCAGTTCCCGGGGCTGATATCCCAGATGCTCGGCGATGGCTTGATTCACCGTAAAAATACCGCCCCGGTCGTCCAGCGCGAAGATGATCTCCCGCGAACCTTCCACCAGGCGTCGATACTTGGCCTCCGAATTCTCGAGCAGGCGACTGCGCTCCTCGATTTTTCGCGCCATGCGATTCACGGCATCAATGGTGGTGTTGATGTCCGAATGACGCACGTGATTCAAGCGCAGGTCGTAACGGCCTCCGGCGATTTCATTGATGCCCAGCAAGAGACTGTTCAAGGGGCGTCCCAGCAACCGTCCGATGAGAATTCGCGTCGTAACGAATATTGCCAGGATAACACAGGCCGCCAGCACGGACAGCGCAATCATGAATCGCATTCGCATGGAATCCAGCTCGGCCATTGAAAAGCTTACCACCAGGCTTCCAACCCGGCGTCCCGCGCGCACTACGGGTAACTTCAAGACGCGGGCCCTGGTTTCCTCGCCTTGCTTATCCCGAAATATCAGTTTCCCATTGGCATCATGAACTTGAATCTCGGCAACCGTGCGGGAGCCAATATACGCCCGAACCGTATTGTCGATACTCTCCCGGTTCCCCTGGGCCACGGGCACGCTCAACACCCGCGCCAGGTTAGCGGCGATTTCGCCGGAGATACGATCGAATTGGTGGCCCGCGCGATCGGCGAGCACCAGGTAAACGCCGACACCCACCACCAGCATCACCATGGCCAGGGCGGCCACCAACCCCAGGGCCAGATCTCGTGCCAGGGTTCCGGAGCCGGCCGGACGTTTTTGGTTAATAGAAGAAACTTTCATGACCCCGGCTTGAAATGGCCGGTTCCCCTCATTCCCGCAAGCAAAAATCGGTTGACGTTCCGACGACGGCGGACTTATCTTTTTACTGGTTGTTTTCAACTAAATCAGGCCATGAGCATCCTTCGCCGAACAAATCAACCCGCGAAACAAAACGCAAAAAGCAGTAAAAGTTCGCGAAACGCGTACGGAAAGCGCGCCGTCGCGGGTTTGGGCATCCTCGCGCTGACGCTGGCGTTCACTGTCACCTGTTGTGATTTCGGGGTGTGCGGCGGCTCGGCCATTGCTCAATCCGCGGACGGCCGGACCGTCCCAACAGCCCCGGGAGACTGTCATTCCTCCGGAGGGGACCGAAAGAGCCACCCGGGGAAGTCGAAAGAGCACTCCCATTCCGGACACGGTGATTGTGAAAATTGCACGGCCAAAACCCTGGCCGAACGGCCGAGCCACCGAGAATTCGACGCGGGCCGCGCAAAAATCGCCCTGGAAGAGCCCCCGGCCGCCGCGGTATTTCTCGCTCCCGTCGAGAACCCTGCTCTTCGTAGTGGACCAGGTCCGCTCAAGAAACCACCGGCGCTCCCACGCCTGCATCTACTGCTGCAAACCTACCTCATTTAGAAACCTCTCCGTCATTTCGCGGGATTAAACAATCCCACCCCTTACGAAATCGATACGAGAGGAACCCATGTATTTATTAAAACTCTTCGGCCTGGCCGGGGCGATTTCGATCGCCCTGGTCGTGCCCCCGAAACTGCGCGCGCAAGGCAATCCGCCCGCGAGCGCGAATCAGACGCCCCTAAACCTGCGCGAAGTCATGTTGCGCATGAGCGTGAAACATCCCCGGGTGCGGGCAAGAGCTCGCGCGCTGGCGGCGGCGCTGAAAAAATCCCGCTTCAAGGCCGGCATATATCCCGATCCCCGCATCGGCGTCTTCCGGGTAAACGGCCCTTATAAACGCGACCTGCGCTTCATCCGCGACCAGACACCCATGAGCGGCATCGAATATCGCCTTTCGCAGGCGATTCCCTTTCCCGGGCGACTCACCATGGCCGCCGGCATCGCCGACGAAGACGCGGCCCTTCGCCGCCTGGAACTTGCCCTGGAAAAAAATCGGGTCGCCCTTGAATTTCTGGAACTGCTCGTCCACGCCCGGGCCGTTCAGGCAAAGCTGAAGCTGACTCGGGGCTACGCGAAGCGCATGAGCATCGTCGCCGACGCCGCCCGAACCCGCTATTCCGTGGGCAAGGGCAATCTGGCCGACGTTTCCCGCGCCGATTTGAAAGCTCGGGATTACGAGGCCCGGATTTTGAGCCTGCGCGCGGAATACCAGGCGGACTTGAATCGCCTGGCCTATTACCTGGGCGACCCAATCGCCTCGACCGATGCGTTGCTCAAACGCCTCGAGCGCGAGCATGATTTGAGGCGATACCTGCGCACTCTTCGCCGGGACGTACCGGAGGACGCGAAAACCCTGAAAGACCGTTCGCCGGTGATTGCCCTGGCGCGAACGCGCACCAGGCGCGCGAAACGCGGCGTGACCCTGGCAAACATGAACTACCTTCCCGATTTCGAGGTCCATGCCGCCTATCGCAAGCGCGCCTACATCGAGAGTGATCCGGCCCGGGGCGAGAACTTCATGAGCTTCGGTTTGACGGTGCGCGTGCCGCTCTGGAGCGGAATCGCCAATCGCCACCGAACGGCCGTCCAACGGGCCCGGGTAGAAGCATCCCGGATTGCGGCGGACGACGTGCTTCGCCGCGAAACCTCCGCCTTTCAGGCCCTCAAGTCCCTGCGCCTGGGCGTTCTGGCGCGCATGGAACTTTACGCGCAACGCTTGATTCCCGCGGCTTCGCGCGCCCGCGATTCGGCCCGGCTCGCCTATGAAACCGGCAAGGTCGACTTCGACGTTTTCCTGAACAGCTGGGATGCGCTCTATCTACTGCGGACGGAATACATCGACCTTGAGGCCTCCGCTCGACGCCGGCTTTTGCGCCAGGCGATGCTGTTTAATGCAATTCTGCCCGAAGCAGGAGGCACGCAATGAAATTAAGCGAATACATCGAAGCCGTAAACCCGGGGCGCGCGAACTTCCCCTTCGCGCGTTCCGGCTTTCTTACTCCTCGGGGCGGGCTCATGGCCGCGGGCATGGTCATGTGCGCGGGTCTGATCGCCATGGGCGTCTACTACGTGTATCGCCCCGGTGAATCGTCTTCGCGCGACGCATCCAAACCGGCGAAACAACTTTACACGTGCTCCATGCATCCCCAGGTATTGAAGGACAAACCCGGCTCCTGCCCCATCTGCCACATGGCTCTGACCGCGGTGAAAAACCACTCCCACGGGCCGAAACACAACCACGGAGGCGAAAAAGGAAATTCAACGGGCACCACGAAGGAAAGCAAGGTCGCCGCGAAAGATACCCTGCTCATTCGAGTTAAGCCGGCCGTAATCCAGAAGATGGGCGTTAGTACGCGCATTCTACGCAAGGAGGAAATTTCCCGCGAAATTCGCGCCGCGGCCCACGTCGAGTTCAATGAAAAAAACCAGGTCATCATCAACAGCCGCGTGAACGGCTGGGTGGAAAAGCTGTACGCGCGTTACACCGGGCAAAAGGTTCGCCGGGGGCAGGCTCTTGCCGGCATCTACAGCCCCGAGCTGGTATCGACTCAGGAGGAATACCTCCAGCTCTACAATAAATTCAAGGGCGACGATACCTCACCTGAACTGAAACGCCTGCTGGCCGCCGCGCGAAAGCGCCTGCGCTACTGGAACATCAGCGAAGCGCAAATTAAGCGCATCGAGACTTCCGGCAAGGTGTCCCGACTGTTGACCCTGTATTCGCCCTACAGCGGCGTCATCACGGAGAAAAAAGTCATTCGCGGCGCGCGCATCACCATCGGCGCGGACCTCTTCAAGATCGTCGACCTTTCCACCGTATGGGCTTTCGTGCACATACCGGAAAAGGATATTCCCTTCGTCCGCGAAGGTATGCAAGCGACCATGCTCGTGCCGCAGGTTCCGGGTAAAACCTTTCCGGGACGGGTGAGCTTCATCTTTCCTTACATGGATTCGAAGGCCCGGGACCTGAAGGTACGCGTTTCGTTTAGAAACCGGCGTTTCCAATTACGCCCCGGGATGTATGCCACGATTTTGCTCAAGAACAAATTCTCAAAGCAGTTCGTGACGGCGCCCTCGTCGGCCGTGATTCGGACGGGGACCCGGGAGCTGGTTTTCGTCTATCGCGGCAATGGCGAATTCGAACCCCGCGAAGTCCAGACCGGCGCCGTGGGTTCCGGTGACCGGGTCCAGATTCTGAGCGGCTTGCGCGAAGGCGAAGCGGTCGTGGTTTCGGGCCAGTTCCTGCTGGATTCGGAAACCCGCATTCAAGAAGCCGTCCGCAAACTGCGCGCGGTGGAACGCGGAACAGACGGCAAAAAACACGGCACCGCGCCCGGGGGGCACAAGCATTGATTCGCTCCATCATCGAGGCCTCTCTCAATAATCGCGCGGTGGTGACGATGTTCGGCGTCGCCGTTATGCTGGCCGGCCTGTTCGCGGTCTTCAAGATACCCATGGACGCGATTCCGGATCTTTCGGATACCCAGGTGATCATCTATACCGAGTATGCGGGTCAAGCCCCTCAGGTGATCGAGGATCAAGTTACGTATCCCTTGACTTCGGCCATGCTGGGCGTACCCCGCGCGAAGGTGACCCGGGGTTATTCCTTCTTCGGCTTCTCCCTGGTGTACGTAATTTTCGAGGACGGCACGGATCTCTACTGGGCGCGCAGTCGCGTACTGGAGTATCTCAATTCCGCCGCGGGACGCCTGCCGACGGACGTACGACCGCGCCTGGGCCCGGACGCCTCGGGAGTCGGCTGGGTATACATGTACACCTTGCGCGATACAAGCGGGCGACTCAACCTCCAGCAACTCCGGTCCATTCAGGACTGGACCCTGCGCTACGAACTGGCGGCCGTCAAGGGCGTGGCGCAAGTGGCGAGCCTGGGCGGATTCGTGAAACAGTATCAGGTCCGGGTGGATCCTTCCAAACTCCTGCTGCACGGCATATCGCTGCAACTGTTGCGGAAACGCCTGGCGCGAAGCAATCGCGATACCGGAGGCCGCCTCATAGAAATGGGCGAAACCGAATTCATGGTGCGCGGCCTGGGCTACATAAAATCGCCCGATGACATCCGCAAGGTCGTCTTGAAAACGGATCGCGAAGGCAATCCCGTCGTCATCGGCGACGTCGCCCACGTCCAGATCGGTCCCGAGATTCGGCGCGGCCTGGCCGAACTCAACGGCGAAGGCGAAACCGCGGCCGGTATCGTCATCCTGCGCGCCGGCGAAAACGCCCTGGAGGTCATCTCTCGGGTCAAGCAAAGGCTCCGAGAATTGCGCCCGTCCCTGCCGAAGGGAGTCGAGGTCGTGCCCGCCTACGACCGTTCCAAACTGATTCGGCGCGCCGTGCATAATATCACCTGGAAAGTCGGCGAAGAGATGTTGATCGTGGCCCTGATCGTCATGCTCTTTCTCCCCCACGCCCGTTCGGCTCTTGCCGCCGTGGTGGTCCTTCCGCTGGGCGTACTGGGTTCGCTATTCATCATGGACGCGCTGGGCATGGGCATGAACATCATGAGCCTGGGCGGCATCGCCATAGCCATCGGCGTGATGGTGGACGCGTCCGTCGTCATGGTGGAGAATCTCCACAAACACCTGGAACGCAATCCGGACCTACCCCACCTGGAAAACGTGCGCCGGGCGTCGGTGGAAGTGGGTCCGGCCCTGTTCAACTCCCTGGTCATTATTACGATTTCCTTTTTGCCGGTATTGTTGCTCCAGGAGCAGGCGGGACGTCTCTTTCGCCCGCTGGCCTTGACCAAAACGTTCAGCATGGCCTTCGCGGCGATCATCGCCGTTTCGATCATTCCGGTGCTCATGAGTTTTTTACTCCGGGGCACGCGGCCTCGCGGCGAAGCGACGAATCCTCTCTCGCGGGTTTTGAACAGGGGATTCATGCCCTTGATCAACCTGGTCCTGGATCGCAAGCGCGATTTCGCCCTTGTAATCGGCCTGATCCTCGCGGCGACCATCATCCCCCTCAAGGGTATCCCCGCCCCCGGTAATGGAGAAAAAAAATGCGAAGGCGGAACATCGGGGACTTATTTGGCGCGTCCCATGGGCGGCGAATTCATGCCGCCCTTGAACGAAGGCGATTTACTCTACATGCCCACGACCCTGCCCGGACTCTCCATCACGCGAGCCCGCGAACTCCTGCAAAAAACCGATGCCGTCATAAAGAGTTTTCCGGAAGTGGAAATGGTGCTGGGCAAGATTGGCCGGGCGGAGACGGCCACGGATCCCGCGCCGCTGAACATGATCGAAACCACGATCATACTCAAGGACAGACGTCATTGGCGTCCGGGCATGACCATGAAAAAACTCATCGGCGAACTGGACCAGGCCATTCAGTTTCCGGGCCTGACCAATGCATGGACCTTCCCCATTCGCACGCGCATCGACATGCTTTCCACCGGCATCAAGACGCCCGCGGGCATGAAGCTCATGGGCGATGATCTGGAAACACTTTCGCGCTTCGGCGCCCGCATCGAAGCCGCGTTGAAGGAACTCCCCTGCACCGCGTCGGCCATTTCGGAACGCGTCACGGGGGGCAAGTACATCGACTATGAAATTGATCGCGAAGCGGCCGCGCGCTACGGTCTGACCATCGGCGATATCCAGGACACGATCATGACGGCCGTGGGCGGCATGAACGTTACCACCACCGTGGAAGGCTCCGCCCGCTATCCCGTCAACATTCGCTATCCGCGTGAACTGCGCGACAGCATCGCCCGGTTGCGCGAAATTCACGTAAGCCTGCCCGGCGGTTCCTACATTCCCATTTCGCAGGTGGCCCGCCTGCGCATCAAGGACGGCCCGCCTTCCATCAAGACCGAGAACGCGCGCAAGACCGCCTGGATCTACATTGATCTGAAACCCGGTAAGGACGTGGCGTCCTACGTGAAGGAAGCCCGGGCGCATCTGGCGAAAAAAATCGCCGAGAAAAAAATCAAGGTGCCCCCCGGTGTATCCATGCTCTGGAGCGGGCAGTATGAATACATGGAGCGCGCGGAAAAGCGACTGACCCTGGCGGGATTGGCGGCGCTCACGGCGATTGTGTTGTTGCTCTATCTGCACTTTCGCGGTTTTACGGAACCCTTCATGCTGCTGGGTTGCCTGGCCTTCGCCCTGACCGGCGGGATCTGGTATATGTGGCTCCTGGATTTTAATCGCTCGGTGGCGACGGACGTGGGCTTCATCGCCCTGGCCGGGCTTTCGGTGGAGACGGGCATGGTGTTGCTGGTTTATCTGGACAATGTCTTCGCGCGACGGGCGCGCGAAAATAGTTTGAAATCGCCCGAGGACATTCGTTCAGCCATGCTTGAGGGCGTCGTAGGTCGCCTGCGGCCGAAACTCATGACCACGGTGACGACTTTCATGGGTCTGGTGCCCTTGATGTGGGCGACGGAGGCCGGCTCCCGGGTCATGAAGCGACTGGCGGCGCCCATGCTGGGCGGGCTGGTGACGGACGCCGTCGTTACGCTACTTCTGCTGCCCGTTATCTATGAATGGATTCAATTACGCCGGCTCAAACAGGGCCGGGTCGGTCCCCTGCGCAAGCAGACCGATGATAACAACAAACTTGAGGAGAAGACCATTGAAAATTAAACGCTACATCGCCCCGGCGATTCTGACTCTACTGATTGCCGCTTGCGGCGGAGGTGACGGTTCGACGGTGGAGACCGTCGGGCCCATGACGAAGATTGTAAAACACCGCAATCTGAAGTTCGTCTTCGATCTTCAG
>CAZGYS010000094.1:0-14230 GCA_964530305.1 uncultured Leptospiraceae bacterium | reverse complement strand
TGTTCATCGGCATTCCCCACTACCATCTGCGAACGGCCACGGCGGCCATCAAGGACGTGCTGGGGGAATACTACAACCGCTCGGACGAAAGCATCGCCCGAGCGCTCGTCAATTCCGTTCGGGACTGTCGCTTCGTGGAAGACGAAGGCACCATGGTGCATTACAAACCCAAATCCGAACTCAACTCTTGAGGAGGAAATACCCGGGACGCGCGCGACGCACGTCCGGGTCGACCTCATGCGTCGAATTGCTTTTCCACGATGTACGTAATGAACGCGTACATGCGATACTTATACATGGGGAAGCGAAAGTAGTGATCGTTGCGCCATGAACCGTAAGTAATCGCCTGAGGCACGTAGATATCTCCCAGCATGGACATGCCGTCATTGGGACCGTCCTTCGTCAGGTATTCATAGAAGGGCCGCGCCCGGGGCACCACCAGGCGAAACATGGGAATGGGAACGATGTTGACCATGAGCAAACTCGAAGGCAGGGTCATGGGATCGGCCAGGGGCATTTTATCACCGGCGCGAATGGATTTAAAGCCTTCGTAATTATAACCGTTCCAGCAGAAGTAGGAACGACCTTCCAGGCGATAGCGCCAGTTATCGTGAATGGCGGTGATCATGGGGCTGCCGCGAAAGATCCCGCCCATGCTGAACCAGCCACGAACCTTTTCCTTGAACCAGGCTTCATGGCCGCATTGCTTCAAGGCTTTCTTGATATCGCTGGAACCCTTGCTGGTGGACGCGAGAATTATACCCTTCACGTCCTTACGACCGCGAAGGTATTCGCAGATGATTTCGCCATTACGCTCCACCGTTCCCGTTTGTTCAGTGGGAATGACGGTTTCCTTCAAGCCCAGCTCCCGGGCGATTTCGCGGACGACGCGACCGTCGGCGCCGACATTGGGATTGTCCTTGTAGAACATACCCGGAGCCACAGCCAGAATGATATTGCGCGAAGCGTAGTTGGGAAGTTTGGTTTTCAGTTCACCCTGACGCTTATCCAGATAATCCAGGAAAGCCTTGTTGCGGGGATCGTTGATTATGCGATTATAAAAGACGCCCGCGGCTTTATCCACGCTCTTGCTTTCGAGCATGATCTTCTTCAAGACGGCGGTATTGAGCTCCGCCAGCTTCGGGTACTTCTTGTATTGCGCCGCCCAGTCCAGGACTTCCTTTTCATCATTGCAGATACGCTTAATGCGATGCGCGTTTTGATTGCAGGTATAGCGTACCGTGCTTTTCTTTTTGCCGTCGAGCTTGCGGTCGATGTGACAACCCGCGCCGAAAAACAGAGCTACCAGAACAAAGCCCACGGCAAGCCGCGAAATGCCTTCGCGCCCCGCGCCGAATCGATCCATGTTATGCCGGAACATTCTTGTTCCTCCAGATGTGAAATAAAAGCAGTGAATAGAACAGTAAGGCGAACAAGAGCGGAACGTATATGCTTTGCCCGTAAACGGTAAGCACGAGTATCAGGGCGATGAGAATCATGGCCAGGCGCCCGATGCCGTAATAAAGAGGAAACTTCGAAGATCCGTCCGAAGCACCGGCGTCCGTTCCTTGTCCGGCCACGGCCCGTTTAAATGCACCGCCCAGCAAAATGAAGTCCGTGGGGAAAAACACCAGCCACATGAGAGTCTCGTTCATGAAGTCGAAAGCGGTAATCAGCCAGACGGTGAAGGCAATCAATCCGCCGAAGCCCGAGAATACGGCGAAAATAATCAGGGAAATCCGACGTCGCTTTTCGAATCGCGCAACGGGCAAGAGAAACAAGATGGCCAGCAGCATCAGCAAATAGCCGCCGTAACCGGTCCAATCGGCCCCCCGATGGGCATTGATGCGCCATCTGTCCGGCAACATCAACTGAGCGGGGCCCAGCAGATCGGCTTGCGTCATGGCCAGGCGTAGATCATAAGGAAGGAAGATTAAATCTTCCAGACCCCGGAGCTTGTCCGTGTCATGATCGAAGAGCAACTTCTCGTTAATGCGTAGCCAGAATATATTATTGGAAAACGGCAGGACCCGCGTCCGCCAATCGGGAGCATCCAGGGAATCAATTTTTAATTTGAGCTTCTTGCCGGTGGTTTCATTCACCATGTCCCGAACAAAGGTCACGCAATTGCGGGTGAAGTTGTTGTACTCGTAGCCCTTTGCCGTTTCCTTGAGAATCTTGTTGGCCAGGCGTAGAAAACGCAGCTTTTGTTCCGGCGTGAACTTGATGTCGTGAACGATGACGCCCCGCCCCAGGCCTTCGATTTCAGGCATCACGGTTCGTGTTTTTTCAAGATGGGTATCGAATTGAGCATGCCCACGTAGGAATCTCCAGAGGAACAGGGAAGATTCGTAGTAACGACCGAAATCCACGAAGTAGTCCTCGTCACCGCCGGTCTTACCGCGGACGATACGAATGGCCGTATGGCCGAACGCCGTGGTTACCGTCGGCCCGATGGTCAGCAATACGTACTGGATTTTCACCTTTTCCGTATCTCGAACGGTGAGGGCATCCACGAACGCGCTGAAGGCTTTTCGATCTTGCGCCGCGCGCGCGCGAGCGACGGTTTGCGGATCAGCGGCGGACGTCTGGGCAGCAAGTTCCCCGCCCGTCATCATGCCCGCGTGGGGCGATACGAGCACGGCCATCAGGCTGAAGGCGAACAACAGCTTATAGCCGAATAACGCGCGGAGAGTCAGGATGCGATGGTAAGGAAGGCGACCGCGAGTTGCCTCGGACGCTTCAATCGAATGGCGATGTATCATAGAAAAGCAATACTAGCGCCGTTCGCCCCGGGAAATCGTCAAGCATCTTAAAAGACGAAACTAATATCGCTATACCTAAAGCGATACGAAGAATGGGCGAAGAGCATTTCCACCAAGGCCACCCTGGTGCACCGCACAGGAAGCGGCGCACAACATCGACGCAAGCCCCTAACTTCATCGCGAACGTCGGTTAGATATGCGGCGAAGGCGATAACACCTCATCAAAAACGGACCGTGATTTCCGCCTGCATTGCATTGATTCGCAACATTATGATGACGATACGGCGAAAAAATAAGAGCAGCGGCATGACTCGCCGTCGCGAAGCATAAACTTTTTTTCGGACAACCGAAATAAAAAATGAACATCTCCTAAAATACATTAAATTTCGCCGTCCAAGGATTTTTTGATTGCTATACCTCTGCAATAAGTTACAAACGGACAAAATCTTTCCGCATAAGGAGAAATTGATTTTATGAAAAAATCAACTCTGTTTCTGTTCGCCGCCACCGTTACCGCGGCAATGACTGTAGCTTGTTTCAACCTCGGCATTACTTCGCCGCTGGATTCTACCGCTCGACCGCCCGCAAGTGGCTCCATCTGGCAGGGAACTGCTCAGAACGCTAACTGCGCATGGGTAGTTGACGAACAAGGTAACTACGGTTGTACCGGTAAAGACGGCAAAGCAGTCGGAAGCAAAACCGGTAAAGCTTGTGCATCCAGCATCCTCGGCCTGATTCAGACCGGTGATATGAGCCTGGCAGCTGCCGCGAAAAATGGCGGAATCTCGAAAGTTAACTCTGTTGACATTTCCCGCAAAGCTCTGCTGGTTTCCCTGTGGTCTCAGCACTGCCTGCACGTTAACGGCGAGTAATTTAGAGAAGCATAGCTCTCTAATTTGAAAGCTGGAGCCGGCGTAGTCCTTCGGGAAACCGCCGGCTTTTTTGTGCCCTCATGCCGCGCGGCGAAGCACATACTCCGTTCGCCGTAGGCGATTCAGCGTGCTCATAGGGCAGAATACGGCAAATTTCAGGGACGTTGCGATACAGACGGCCTGTAATTAACCGCGAGATAAGAGCCAAAGGGACGGGAAAGACATCACACCCGCGCCTCTTTTCTCAAAACCCGGAGGGTTCGAAAGATCGAGCGCACGGGTGTGCGTTGAAGGAAAGCGTTAGTTCGGACGCGCGCAATAAACAGCGGTGGAAGTCATACTCGCCACCCAGGGAATCAGTCCTTGTATGTACCATGAAACAAAGCCGCTGATGAAGCTGGTCTCCATGCGAGCCAGAGCCACGCCGCGGTCTTTGCAGCTTTTTTCGGGAAAGACGTTCTCATTCGGTCCGCCGTCAAAAAGTCCTAGAAACCAGGAAGGGTATAGTTCAGTTTCATAAGCGGCATAAGCGCCGGGTCTTTTGTCGGCCGTAACGATATCAACGGTATGGCAACCGGTTGCCGCGAACAACGACAGTGCCAATCCCAGTACCAAAAGTTTTTTAGATCTATTCTTCATAAATATTTAGCTCCTATTGATTAGTCGTGAATGTGCGCGACCTGGGCGGAACCATTATGACTCGTGCCGGCTTCCGCGTTACAAGTTACTTCGAAATGTTTTGGGGCGTAAATGAACACCGTCAGATAAGTAAAAATAACATCCGTAAACGAGTGCCATGAGTGAGCTCGATTTACGCCTTTTTCTCCACACAAGTCCGATTGCTTGAACTGTCGCTTAACGGGTAAAAGTCCGCCCAGGTAATAGGACAATCGCACGGCCGGTTTCTTCTCACCGGGCTTTTTACTGGAAACGATTACTTGCGCGTGATTGCAGGCGCCGGTAAAGCCGATGCTGATTCCAACGAAAATGAGCACCAATAAATGCTTCTTACTGAACATTGAAGCCTCCTTTTTCTCAACTTGAAAATTATTCAAAACCACGCACCAGACAGTACGCGTGGCAGGAATAAGACCGACGCGTTTTAATGCGCAAGTATTTTTCGAAATTAAAGCGCGAAAGGAGATCGCGCGAAGCGGGCATGCGCCCGCGATGCTTAGCTTAGAGCTTAACCATTGAGGAAGGTCGTCTTATAAAGTTCGATGGACGCGGCGAGAATACGATGAGCCTGAACGGCTCCGGCGAAATCATGCACTTCTACTTTACGATCCCCGTATTCGAGGGCCTTGTAATCCAGAAAGAAGCGCTTCAGCTCCTTGGATTTGTGGGGGGCGAGCTGGCTGATATCACGGTAGTGATTGTACTCGGGATCATCCGAGTGCACGGCGATGATCTTATCATCGGTTTCATCATCGTCGACCATGGTCATCACGCCGATGGGCGTGGCTCTCATCATGACGCCCGGATAAACCGGCTCTTGCCCCAGGACCAGAATATCCAGGGGATCCTTGTCGTCACAGTAGGTGCGCGGAATAAATCCGTAGTTGGCCGGATAATGTACCGCCGAATGCAGAACCCGATCCACCATGACCAGCCCGGTATCCTTGTGGAGCTCATACTTGTACTTGCTGCCTTTGGGAATTTCGATTACGGCTAAACAACTATCCAGGGGACCAATGTCCACGGAGTGCCAGGAAGTCCAGGGCAGGTTGTCGGGAGTTTTCCATCCGGTGGGATTCTGGGGATCGATATCCATATACGACGTGTATGAATTGCGAGGAACCGATTGCAAGAAGTTTTACGCGTGGGTCGGCGGCATGAGACGGCATGGGAAGGGGATCACCTCGAAATCACCGCCTGCCGTCGGCCGGCCCCGTTCAGAGGCGATTGGCACAAATAACGAAACCGTCATGATCGCTGATAATTTTGGTCTTGTGCTTTCCTCATACTCGCCTGAGACTACCACCCAAAACGTTTCGTGCCTTTTTTCAAAAGATAAATTCCCTGGATGGATATAAGCAAATGAATAGAAAGCTCAAGCTTTGTTTATTACTCACAACAATACTCCTGTCACCCGCAATGATTGGCGCCGAGGGTTCGGGCGGCGCCTACGTCGTGTTCCGCTTCGGGATGCTCAGCTGGGATTCAGCCGCTCTCAAGCACGGCATTGAATTACGAGAAAGTCGAATCAACAATGAGCGCCTGGTGGGCTTTTACCGAGCACCTCGTTTCGACGAGCCGGGAGCACAAAAAACCATCGAGCCCGAAATCGGACTGCGCCTGGAAAAGCCGGGCTCCTACATGCATTACTTCGGCGTGACCGGAAGTACCATCAAAGCCGGCACCGGCGTTCACCCGAGCCTCCTGTCCGAGTCGTTCATCTCCAGCGGTGGAACCTCCTGGTCCATCGGCGCTACCGAGTTCGACATATTTACGGAAAACAAGGCTTCCCGTACCGCCGCCAAATACGAAGGCGATTATTTCATTTTCGGTAAGAAGGGTTTCCTGAGCCACGTCGCGCTTCGCGCGGGCGCGGAAATCGCCCATGAAACCGCCTCAAGCCGCGGCCTTCAGAATGAATCCCTGGGCACCCTCATCGGCGGTACGGGAGAAAGCGCCGTGGAAAATCGCGTTACGGCCATCGCCTACAAGGAAGATAAAGTCGCCGTCTTCGCCGGGCTGGCCTATGAGACTCACATCGGCAAGGATTTCATTTTCGAAATCGGCGCCTCCTACCTCAAGGGCCTGTCCAAAGCGAAACTCCGTATTCGCCAGTATGGACCCTACCTGGCTTCCGCGGACGTCGTCGCGGGCACGACGCCTTTTGCCCGCGCGGGCGGCGCCGGCTCCAGTATTACGTCGGCCTACTTCGCGCCCCAGGACAATCGCGATGTAACCGGCACCTCGACGGGTGCGGTCTACGCCGTTGGTCTTACTTATAACCTCACCGAACACCTGCGCCTGAAGGTATCCGCGGAACAAATGCGCGTCTCCGCGAAAGTAGACAAGGTGGAAGGTTTCGCCACCAAATCGTTCCTGCTGCAAATGGTAACGGCCAACCCCGCCAACACGAGCGCCGTGGCCCTGCTGCCCGACCTGGGCCCCTTGCCCACCAGCGTCGACGACTTGAAATACCTTCGATTCGAAGTGCACTACAAAGTATGGTAATGGCTGGGGAGGGGGCGCCGTCCCCTCCCCAGACCCCACCCCTGCCAGGGGTTGCGGTTCCCCTGGGACCCCTAAACGCTTCGTTAGTTTGTTTTCGATTGTTGATTTACGCGGGACGTGATTCGCGCGTATCGACGCACCCATGCGCAGGCGGGCACACGACGTGCCCGCCCGGCGCGGTCACGCATGCGGCGTCGTCCAATCCCCTCCCTCGACGACCCGAGTCTCATCCGGGGATTGCCGACGCCTTTTCAGGATTCGCAAGACCGAAATTCACATCACGCGAACCCAGCGCGATGAAGAACCAACAGACGTAATCAAGCACACAGAGCGGTTAGGGGTCCGGGGGATTCGCATGGGCAGGAATTTCCCTACGTCGACGACCCGAGTCTCCTACGGGGAATTCCTGCCCTTCATGGGAAATCAACAGAAGCCGCTCCATTCCAACCTGGCGCATTAGATACGATTCGCGGCGCATCGACGCGCCCATGCGCAGGCGGGCACAGGACGTGCCCGCCCGGCGCGGTCCGCCATGGATGGCGGCTCCGCGACGAGAAGCATGCGGTGCGTCGAATGCGACCGCGCAATAGATGGAAGCTGATTCGCCCGGGTGGATCAGAGGGGCTCGGCGTTGCGAATGGCTTCTTCCAGTTCCTTGAGCTGGGTGGAAATACGCGCGTCGATGGAGCCCACGTCGGTTTCGATGATGCAACCGCCGCGGTCGATGCGGGAGTCTTCGTAAATGTTGACCTTGCGCAGGGACTCCATCATCTTGATGAGTTCGTCCTTGTGCGCCGTTGTCAGTTCCAGGTCGGCGAAGTTTACGCGGATGTCCACGCGATCGCGGTCCTTGATGCGGCGTAGAGCTTCACGGATATTATTGAGAACAACTTCCTTACGTTCAACGACCTCGTCCTTGATCACCTTGCGGGCAATCAACAGAATCATGTCCACCATCTGCTTTTCGGACGCGGCGATGATGTCCTCGCGCACGTCGATGGCCTGGCCGACGATGGTTCCCAGTCGGTCGATGAGTCGCCTTACCTCGGCCTGCCCGCGCTTGAAGCCTACTTCCCGACCGGCGTCGTAGCCCTTTTGATAGGCCTCGTGCTCGATCTCGGCCTGCCGCATCTCGGCTTCCTTGACCATGCGCTCGACTTCGAGTTTGGCGCGTTCGATGATCTGCTCGGCGTTGTGGCGAGCGGACTCTTCTTCCCGTTTGGCCTTTTCCTTGGACTCTTGAATCAGGTTAAAGGCGACTGACTTGCCTTCTTCCTCAATCTGGCGGGCTTTCTCATGGGCCTCTTCCAGGCCTTGCTGGATTTGCTCCTCGGTTTCCTTTCGATAGCGTTCGAGTTCGGCCTCGATTTCCTCGATGGTGGGGCCGTGATACTGCTCAATGACATTACCTTCGTCATCCAGTTCGTACTCGTCGGTATCATCTACGTTCTGAAAACGCTTGTACTTGTCGGGCATTTCCAGATCCACCGAATCCTGGGCGGCGGCGATCTGGACGGGTTTGAAAACGAGTTTATTGGTAGCCATGGGGTTTGATTACTGCGATGCTCGAAGGCCCTTTAACGGTTTTGCATTCAAGGGTATTTACTATATCGGCCGATTTTCATCCAACCGCGGCGGATTTATCAGGTTATGAGGAGGCGGAAGGGCCGTTTTCACCCTGAAATTTCGGTTATGAATCCGATTTACCGGTATTTTTCAGGGGTACTTGTTTTCGGCAAGCGATTTGATGGGGCCGGATGGCCCGACCCCATGAAGAGAGAAGGAATTAGTCTCCGTTCACATGGACGCATTCCTGATTGAACAGGCTGATGTTCCACGCATAGGCTATGAAAGAAGCGACATTGGATATACGCAAGACCGACAGGTTCGAATAATCAATGGATTTGATTGTTTCAATACCGGCATTCTTCATAGCCGTGGTGGGGGACTTGCTACCGAACGAGAACAAGCTCAAAACCGTATAGTGGCAAGCCTTGCCGGTTTTGCTACCCAGCTTTAGATCGGCGCAACCCGAGCCGCCCTTGAGAACGGTACTGCCGACGCGACAGGAATAATTTGCTCGGCTCGATGCAAAGATGGCTCCGTTTTGCTCAACGTCCAAACGCGTTTCCGGATACGCATAGCAGGCAGCCGAGAAGGCCGCCGCCGCGGGCAACATGACCAGAATCAGCATTGTTTTTCTAAGTGTTTTTTTCATACATTACCTCCAAATTGATAAGTAGCAGTGGAACCCGGCCCGCGATTTGACCAGCGATTTTCGCATCGTCTGTCTTTCGCCTGGATATTTTCGCGCTTAACTTTGAATATGATTCAAACGAGTTCGCTTTCGCGCGCAAGTTAAGCGCGAAAGTCGACTTTCGGGCCGACTTGTTCGCGCCGACTTGCAAAAAATCGCCGAGGTATGCGCGAAGAAACGGCGACGCGCGCCGGCTCCCGAACGATACGCCGAACGCGGCCATTCTTACCGGACGAAAAAGCCCGCGCGAATCCCGTTCATGGGCCCGGTAAGCTCGGAGGGAAACGCCCGGGACGGATGGCCGCTCCACTCCGGGGCCGAAATCCTGCTCCGAAACGGGAGCAACCGCGCGCGGCGGCCGCCCGAAGCCCCCGAATACGCGCTGAAAGGCGCTTGCCGTACACCCGGCCTCGCGCCGTCCTGCCTCCATGCAATCGGACGAGACCCCATTGCTGGTGGAAAAAACCCCGTCGCCCCAGGGCGGCCATATAATCACGCTTACGCTGAATCGCCCCGAGGCGATGAACTCGTTTTCCCGCCGGCTCATCGATTCCTTCGAGTCGGCCATCGACGATGTCCGCCGGGACGGGGATGCTCGGGTGCTGGTCATGACCGGGAACGGTAAGGCCTTCTCGGCCGGCGCCGACCTGAAGGAACGAGCAACCATGCCGCCCGAGGAAGTGCGGGAATTCCTGTATCGCGTGGGACGCCTGTTCCGGGTCGTGGAGAACCTGGAGATTCCCACCATCGCCGCCATCAACGGCTACGCCCTGGGTGGAGGACTGGAACTGGCCCTGTGCTTTGATCTGCGCCTGGCCGCCCGAAGCGCGAAGATCGGCCTGACCGAAACTTCCCTGGGCATCATTCCCGGCGCCGGCGGCACCCAGCGCCTGACGCGCATCGTGGGTCTGGCTCGCGCGCGCGAAATGATCTTCACGGCGGCCCGCATCGGCGCGGAACAAGCCGAGTCCATGAACCTGGTCAATCGCGTAACGGACGAGCATCCGGGTGAGGCCGCGCGGGAACTGGCGCTGCAAATCGCCGGCAACGCGCCCATCGCCCTGCGGCAGGCCAAGTTCGCCATCGGCCGCGGCTTCGATACGGATCTGGAAACGGGTCTGGAACTGGAACGACGAGCGTACGAACTGACCATTCCCACGAAGGATCGCCTGGAGGCGTTGCAAGCCTTCAAGGAAAAACGCAAGCCCGTCTTCAAGGGCGAATAAACACAAAACCACACCGGTCCCCCGGGACCCGCGAGGAAATTATGATCTTAACCGGACCCGAAATCAAGAAGCGCATCGGCACCGATATTCGCATAGATCCCTATGACGAAAACTTGCTCAATCCTAATTCCTATAACCTGCGTCTGCATAATGAAATGCTCGTGTACACCAATCCGCCGCTGGACATGAAAAAGCCCAACGATACGGAACCGCTAATCATTCCGCCGGAAGGAATCGTGCTGGAACCGGGACGCCTCTACCTGGGACGCACCCTGGAATACACCGAGACCCACAACCTGGTGCCCATGCTCGAAGGGCGATCCTCCATCGGGCGATTGGGTATGTTCGTTCATGTAACGGCGGGATTCGGGGACGTGGGTTTCAAGGGTTACTGGACCCTGGAGATTTCCACCATCCATCCCATTCGCATTTACCCCGGCGTGGAAATCTGTCAGATTTTTTATCACGAGCCGCGCGGCGAAATCCTGGAGTATAAATCCAATAAATACCAGGCCAATACATCCATTCAACCCAGTATGATGTACAAGGATTTCGAAGGCTGAATTAAACCATGCCCGACGATTCCCAGGCAAGCGGGCGCGAGCGCGCCATCCGACTCGGAGTCGTCGCGGCCGTATTTCTAATTACCCGGGGCGTCTTTTGGGCCCTGGGAGTTCGCTTCGACGCGAAACACCTCTCCTACTTCTGGCAGTTCATCGAACCCGCGCTTCTACGCGAAAGTCTGCTGGAAAGCGTGTTTCATCTGCACGCCCAACCGCCCCTCTTTAATCTGTTCCTGGGAATCGTTCTCAAGCTCTTCCCCGACGCTTATACCGGTGCTTTCCATGTTGCGTACATGTTCATGGGACTGCTGATGATTCTCGTTCTGGAAGAGCTGATGCGAGAGCTGGGCTTCCGTCGCATCGCCTCGCGGATCTTTCTGTTCTTGTTCATGATCAGTCCCTCCATGATTCTATACGAGAACTGGTTGTTCTATACCTACCCCACCGCTCTGTTAATTCCGGCGGCGCCCCTGTTTCTATTGCGATTTCTCGATCAGGGTAAACAGCGCTACGCCTATCTGTTCTTTTTCACGCTGGCCGCGCTTTGCATGACCCGCGCCAGTTTTCATCTGATCTGGTTTCTGACCGCGGGAGGCATCGCCTTGCTGGGAGCGCGATTGATCCCGGGTCGTGTCCGAAGGGCCTTGCCGGCCGCCGGGGCCGCCCTGCTGTTGTTGCTCGCCGTCTACGGCAAGAACCAGGTGGTGTTCGGTCAGTTCGGCCTGAGCTCCTGGCTGGGCATGAATCTCGCTCGCGCCACGGTCGACCACTTACCGCCGGCCGAAAAGAAGCGCCTTCGCCAGGCGGGAAAGCTTTCGCCCGTCGCGGAAATAAAACCCTTCCTGGGGCCCTATCCGGACGAATTGTTCAAGCGCGAGCCCCGCGGCATTCCCGTCCTGGACAAAAGGCACAAGGCCGGCGGTCACGCGAATTTTAATCACCCGGCTTACTTCGACATTTCGCGCATGCACCTGGCGGACGCGAAATACTTCTTGAAGCATTATCCCGGCTTGTACGCGCGCAAGGTAGGCGAAGCTCTGTACTGGTATTTCGCTCCCTCTCACGCCAATGCCTTTCTGGCCGCCAATTATACGAAAGTCCAGGGCCTGATAAAATTCTACGGCAAGCACCTGCAGGCTTACAAGTTCGGGCTGCCGCTCTACACCATGCTGCCGGCCTTGCTGGGCGGCGCCTTCGGTCTGCTGGCCCTATGGCGATTGCTCACGTCTCGGACGGACACGCCCGCCCGCTCGACGGTGGCCGCCTTGCTCGGCATGACGGTGCTCTATTCGATCGCCGCGGCGATTCTGCTTGAATACGGTGAAAACAATCGCTTCCGCTTTCCCCTGGAAGCACCGGCCTACCTGCTGTTCGGCATGCTCATTTCTCCCCGGCTTCGCCGCGGGTTGGAACGATTGCGGAACCTCAAGAAAGGGACCTGAAACGAGTGCCCAAAAAAGGCTTGCTTGTCCCTCCCGCCGGCCCATCCTGCACCCTTGCTGCCCTTACCGTTTTCATCCGTAATGTTCATCCGTAACCGCTACATAGCCCTGGCAATCGTTGCCGGTCTGTTGAGTTCCGCCGTCTTGCTGGCCTGGCAGATGAGCGCGAATGTTCCCACTCATACCGTAATCATCGACCCCGGTCACGGCGGTATCGCGCGGCGCGGCAACGACGACAAGTGGGACGAGATCTCCGGAAAGTACATTCAACAGTACGCCATGGGCATGCGCTATCGCACCTACAATGAACACGAGGTGATGCTCGCCTTGTCCAAACGCGTGAAGTACTATCTGGACCTGACTTCCACCGAGGCCGGCTGGTATCGCTTTCGCCGCATCCTGAGACGCTTCTCGGGACAAAAACAATTCAAGCGCATTCGCCTGCGCGCCGTGCTGACGCGCAAGGACGGCTGGAACCAGCGTAAAGTGCCGGCCAACAATTCGCGGGTCAACGACCCCTATCGCCTCTATGATTTTCCCGCGCCCGGCAACAAGAAGAAACTCCTGCCCGGTCGCCTTTCGTTCATCAATGCCCAGCAACCGTCCCTCGTGGTTTCCCTGCACATGAATCCGGCCTACGGCAAAAACCCCGGAGGCATGGGCGCCGTGCTTGCGCCCGGATATAAAACCTTTAAGATCCTCAAGGACATCGGCCGCAAACGCGCGCCCATGTCGCGCTTCCTGAAAACGCCCTGGGCTCGCCACTGGATGCTCTGGGAAAGGGGTTGGAACCGCTTCCAGGTCGCCCACGCGGATGCCTGGGTTTACTTCAACGGCTATCGTTCCAAAAAGAACGGCGGGCCCTGGCTGGCGAAATACCGCGGATATCGCTACAACATGGTCACCTGGAGATATAAGGATTCCCCCGGTTGGGTCGAGCGCGCGCGCAAGCACGGTCCGGGCCCCTACTCCATCAAACACGAAACCTTCAAGGCCGTCGGTCCTTTCTGGGACCGCGAAAGAGGCAAGGCCGAACACTGGCGGCGCGAAGGTGGTCCCATGGGCTACGGCGGAGACAATCATTATGCTTCCGATGAACTGATGCGCTTCGTTCAATACGGCGCGCGCAGCTACCTGCCCTATCGCCGTAAGCGCGGGGCCATGGGCAAAATCGTACCGCCCTTCATCAGCACCTACAGTCTGCCCACCTTCGTAAACGCCGTCGTGGCGTATCTGGAAATCGGTCACCTGAACCGAACGCGGGACCGCACCCTGGTTACGCGCAATCGGGATCGAGAAGCCACGGCCCGTGCCCTGGCCGCCGGCATTTACTCTCTTTACGCGGGTCTGGAGTTGCGCAAGGGTCGCAAGTACGGACCCTATCGCCCTCGGGGCAAGGCGTTGAATTTCCAGAAATATCGAGACCTTCCCGGCGGCGATTACTTCAAGACCGTTTCGCGTCCCTGATTTCATGATCATCAAGATTCTAATCGCGATCCTGCTGGCCATGATCGGTCTGGGCATCGACGTGGATCGATACCGCGTCACGGAATTCGTCCGCGCCCCCATCGGCTGGCTGGCCCTGCTCTGGGCCCTGAGCTGGATCCCGGGCCTTTCGCGCCTGCGTAATCTACACCTCAACAGTCGCGTTATCTTTTTAATTTTGTTCGCCGCGGTCATGTCGGCGCAGGGTGTTTCTCATATCGTCGATACCGAAATCCCCCGCCTGAAGGTGGTCTTTCGCGGATTATATTTCACCTACGTGGCCGTGATTACCTCGGCCTGGGGCAGACGTATTCCTCCCCTGCCGCTGGCCCTGGGAACGATTCTTCTGTTCACGTCCTTCCCTTATAACTGGAGCCTGAACTGGACCTACGTCATGGGGACCGTCCGCAGTCTGCCCCTGTTCCTGGGTGTGC
>CAZGYS010000093.1:6387-14236 GCA_964530305.1 uncultured Leptospiraceae bacterium | reverse complement strand
CAGCCAGTTGGTGACCCAGCCCGTGAACCCGTAGGTAATGGGCATCAAGAGCAGATAGAGATATTCCATCATTTTCGTTTCAGACGAGCGCCCACGGCCTTGAAGAAATCGCCCACGTCCATGTCCTTCGAGAAAGCGGGCGGGGGTTGGGAGGGCGTGGCTCGGGCCGCGGCGGCCAGGGCGTCCGCTTCGCCGAGGTTGCCGTTTTCGGTTCCGCCGTCGATGGGTTGTAAATCGCCGTCGTCGTCCATGCCGGGCTGCACGTATTCCACTTCGATATTGCCGGTTCCTCGCGCCGCGGCCACCGCGTCCCGGGGCAGGTTCGCCGCCAGTTTGATGTCGATGCGCAGGAACTTACGATTCAGAATGTTGATCTGCAAATCGCCGTTCAGGATGCGAATGATCTCCCGCACGATGGCCCACTTGACCCACAGGGCGCCGGATTCCGGATTCAAGCTGGTCAGGGTTTCGTAGAGCTTACGCGTTTCGCGGAAGTTGTTGTGGAACATCAGAAAGCGAAAGTGCACGTTCTGTTTCAGGTCCGAGGTAATGATCAGGTCGATGTGGTCGAAGGCCTTGAAGCCCGGAAAGTCAATCAGGCGAATAACAATTGAGTTCACCAGTTCCAGACTGGTGCGCAGTTCGATATCGGGATTGACCTTGATGTAGCAAGTGATTTCGCCCTGGGGGATTACGGCCGTGATGAAGTCGTTGAAGTTTACGGCTTCCACGTATTCGGGTTCCTGGATTACCTCCAGGCGCGAAAGTTCCAGGATGTCGTCCAGGTCGGTCTGAAGCGCGTCGACTTCGCCCTTGAGTTCGCCGATGGTTTCGGTGAGCATCTCGGTGCTGCCGCCGCCCTCGACGATTTCCTCGCCCAGGCGAGCCACATTGTCCGCCGGCTTGCGCACCAGCGTATTGATGTAATTAAAGACGCGGTCCCGCAGTTCATTGACCTGGTTCAGGCGATCCTGTCGCTCCTCAACTTCCAACTGGAGTTTGATCATGCGATAGATCAACGCCAGGGAGATACTCAACATGAAAAAGACCGACGCCGCGTTGAAGGGCGAAGGCGGAGCCAGGAAGCCCCGCTCCACCAGAAAGTAGTGCACGGTGGCGCCCAGCATGATCATCAAGCCGCCCGCCACGATGATGGCTTCGCGTTCCTGAGTCGTTGCGGCGCGCTTGATGACGTAGTAGGCGTAATAGCCGAAGAAGGGCAGGTTCACCAGAAACCAGTAGCCGATGATGCGATCCCACCAGATGGGATTGTTCAGCACCAGCAAGGCGATTACCGTAATCGCGTTGATGAGCGGATAGAGCATCACCAGGCGATGGTACTTAATCTTGAAAAGCTCTCGGAAAAAGAACAGGAACAAAGTTACCAGCACCGGATAACTGATCTGTTCAATCAGCTTAAAGGCGATGAAGTGGTTGACTATATTAAAGCGAAACTCATTGCGCGCCAGTTGCAGCACCGCGAAGGTCACCGCGAAAAAACCGAACCAGAGGTATTCCCGCAGTTCCTTGATGCGAAAATACAAGAGAATAAAGAAGCCGCCGATGACCAGGTAGACCGCCGCGTAGATCAGTTCCTTCAGGTCTTTCTTCAGCAGCGTCCACTGGGCCTTTCCCGTGGGCTCAATTGCCAGGGGACCGGAAATAATGCCGATTTCGTCCTTGAAGGAACCCTTGAGGCGAATGGCGATTACATTATCGCCTTCGCGGATGAGATTGCTCGGGATGGAATAGATGCGCGGGCGACCGTATCCGTCGGGACGACTGGATTTGGATTTTCCCCGGCCGATGAGCTTGCCGTTGAAGTAGGTCATGTCCGAATCGTAGACCGGACCCAGCACCAGCGCCAGATTCGTATCTCGCTTCGTCAGGCTGACGTGCTTGCGCAGCCACAGAATGCGTTTGGCTTTCGCGCGCTTGCGAGCCAGGTTGGCCGGCAGGCTGACCGTGCGCCAGCGTCCGTCTTGATAGTCGGGGCGCGCGAAGCTTCGGTCATGGCTGTACTTGATGAGCCAATCGCCGCTTAAATCGATGCGGGATTGGCCGCCGGACTGCGCCGCCAGCGGACTGATCAGGAGCGTCGCGAGAACGACGGCACGAGGTAATAATTTCAAAATGGAGGCTCTCATACGGCGGGCCTCTGTTCGGCCGGACGTCCCTCGGGCGCCAGGGGAATGTGAAAGACGAAAGTGGAGAAGAAACCGCCGCTGCTCTCAAGGTAAAAACGTCCCTTGAGATTGCGGGCAATCAAATTCACCAGGGTCAGACCGATGCCGATGCCCGGGATTTCGTCGGCGTCGTCCACGCCGCGCACGAACTTCTGGAATACCAGGTTCTTCTGCTCCTCGGTGAGGCCGGGGCCTTCGTCGCGAACCAGGAAATTCAGGGAATCATAATCGCGTTCCACGCTGACTTCTACCTGACCTTTCGTATAGAGCAGGGCGTTCTCAACCATGTGATGCAGGGCCGTGGAAAGCAGGTCCGGATCTCCGGTGATTTCCAGTTCCTTATCCGGCAAGTCCGCGGTGATGCGCTTGCGATTTTGTCCGGTGGAAATAGCCGCGCGACTGATTACGGCTTCGCACAGTTCATAGAGACTGAAGCGCACCTGGCGAGGAACGTAATCGCCAGCTTCCAGCAGGGGGAGAATATTACTGTCGTTGAGAAAGTTACGCAAATGCGTAAGGGAAGCCGAGATGCGCTCGGCGGGATCCGTCGTGCGCTTGCCTCGGGTTTTGGCCTTTCTCCCGCGGGATTTCGCGCCGGCCCCGTCGTTCTCCGCGCCGGGCGCGTGTCCGTTCTGGTAGGCGCTGATGGCCGAGTCGATGCCCTCGAAAATACTACGGAATTCCGTACTGATATTGAAAATCGAAGAGGTCTTCTTTTTCTCCAGTTGCCGCAGTTCGCTCTCCTGTTCCTGTAGATTGCGATACAGCTCCAGCACGGAGTCGGCCAGTTGCAGCGCGACGAAGGTCAAGAAAATTAGGAACGCGAAGACCATCAGGCGCGGCGTGTTCAGGACTCCCAGGGCCACGAACATATCGTTCAGGAGGGCCGGCACGATGGGAATCATGCCCAGTACCAGGTAGCGTAGTTTCTTCTTATGCTCCCCGTAGTGGTTGCGCATGATCCAGAAGATCAAAATCAGGGTGGCCAGCAGGCCCAGCAGGTTGGCGCGAATCACCATGGTCCACTGGGGCGGCGTATCCGATACGATGGTCATCAAGAGCAACAGGGCGTAGTAACCTTGAAACCACATAACGGGCCGGGGCGTCTTGATGCGAATCAGTTGAATGAGAAAGTTAACGAAGAGCACCGGCATCACGAAGAGCAGCAACAGCTCCACTTTGTAGGATAGTTCGAAGGTGTCGAACATCTCATAGCGGATGCGCGTGCGAATCAGATGATACAGGCCCAGGAAAAAGGAGAACAACGCGAAGAACAGGTTCTCCCTCTGGTGGCGAAAAAACAAATAGAAGAGCACGAAGAAGAGCGCCACCAGCATGTAGATGATGCTGAAAATAATTCGCGGAGTGTCGTTGACAATCAGGCGATTGGCCGCGGTCCTTTCGTCCACGATGGCCGGCGTTTCCGTAAGGCCGGCACTGCCCTGGCTGCCGTAGACGTGCACCATGATGATGTTGCCGCCCGGTCGCCACAGGTGGTGGGGCAGGGAATACAGGCGCGGCTTTTCCACGTCCACGCGCATGTCCAGCTTGCGCGTTTTATTATTGCGGGCGAACGAACCGGTCTGCCCGATTTTCTTGCCGTTGAAGTAGACCTGGTCGGCGTCCATGGCCAGACCCAGGTACAGGGCGCGATTCTTTTCGACTTCGCCGCGCAGCATGATGCTGCACCGATACCAGGCAAAGCCCGGACGATCGCGCTTCATGAGTCCGCTGATAAATCCGAAGAAGCCCGGCTTCGTGCGTTTGAGAAAGGAGGCCAGGTAGCGGGAATCGCTCCATTTGCCGGGGACCGCCACGCGGCGCCAATTTTTGCGCCCGGCGATTTGCCCGTAGCTTGCCAGGCGTCTTTCCGTGGTTACTTCCCATTTAGCCGCGAGCTTCAGCGGTTTGCCGCGGCGGTAATTGATCACGCAGGCCGAACCGGCCGGGGCTGGTCCCGGCTCCGTGCCGGGTTCCCCGGTGTTTCCGGGGTCGCCTGTCTTGCCCGGATCGCCGGTGTTTCCGGGTTCCCCGGTGTTGCCCGGCTCACCGGTCTTGCCCGGTTCGCCTGCCTTGCCTGGTTTTCCTGTCTTGCCCGGCTCACCGGGTTTCGTCGGTTCACCCGGTTTGTTGCCGGTCGGCGCGGTGCCGGCCGGATTCGTGCCGCCGGGAGTGGTGGTCGGTTTGGTTTTCGTTTTCGGCGCCGGGGGGTTAGCGCTCCGATCATTGAGTGTTACCTTATCGTCCTGGGCCGCCAGTTCCCCGGAGGGAAGCAGGGCCGGGATCACCCCCAGCAAAAACGAGGCGATGGTAAGCGCGACTGGGACGGCGACGCGGGAAGCTCTGGAGGTAACGGGGTTCTGCATTTTTCGCGAATACGATCTAATAGGAGGTGGGACGTATTACAATTACTTTCCCTTTTAATTTTCGTCCGACCCATCCTTGAAATCCACCCGTGAATCCTTAAAAGTCCGATTCAGGAGGGCCCGGGACGTGCCGGACCCTGAACGCATGCGTCCGGTGGATTTGATGTAATCGCCCGTGCGAATGCGATCCGGCTGGCGCAGGGATTCGAGCAGGGCATACAGACTCTCCAGGCGTTCCGGAGACATAATCAGATCAGGCAGGGCGTCCTCGGAATCGCCGCCATGGTTCTCGGAATCGTCGGTGTCGTCTTCCGCGGCCTCTTCCTCCAGGTAGAGTTCCCGAAATAGTTTCAGCAGTTTTTGAACTTCGCAGTGCCCGTCCTCGGGGCGATGCTCGCAATTAGCGAACGGACAGTTCTCGGCGGCTCCCTGTAGTTCTCGAAAACTCTCAATCACGTCAACGCGATTCAGATGGAGGATGCCCCATTCCTTCACGCCGGGCGTGTCGATGAACATGGCGCGGTCCCGGGTCACGAGCGTCGAGTTGGTGGTGGTATGGCGACCCTTGCCGGTCGTGCTGCTCACGGCTCCAGTCTTCTGGACGTCGTCGCCCATCAACTGATTGAGCAGGGTGGACTTGCCCGTGCCCGAGCGACCCGCCAGCAGGGTCGTGCCCGAGGCCAGTAATTCGCGCAACTCCAGCAGACTTTTCTCGGCTGGTTCGGCCAGGAGATTGGCGGTGAAGGCGCGGTACCGCAGTTCTCGATACTCGTCCACCAGGGCCAGTTTGTATTCGCTTTCGGGATCGTCCGCCTTGAGCAGGTCGGTCTTGGTAAAAAGCAAAATAGGCTCTACGCCGCCGGCGTAACAGCCCGCCAGGAAGCGATCCACGAAGCGAAAATTGGGCTCCGGGTCCGCCAGGCTGGTGACCAGCACGGCCTGATCTACGTTGGAACCCAGGGCGTGTTGTTCGTGGGTGGACGTACGAAAGAGCGCATTGCGACGCTCCTCCAGGCCTTCGATGATGACTTCGTCGTCTCCCCGACCCCCCGGCGAGTAGCGGACCCGATCGCCCACCATGATCAGATGGCGCAGACGCGTATTGTCCGCTTTGGATTTCTCCAGGCGCAGCTTGCCCCGCAGGCGACCGCGCAATTCCGGAGTCAGGTCGGGGAGGGGGAGGATGTTATAGTAGGCGCCGTAGATGATGCTTACGATGCCGATTTTTGAGCCGTCGGGTTTTTTCACGGAGCCGTTGAACCCATGCGACGCCAGAGCGTGGGGCGATTACCCGTTTCACGCAGCATGTTCCTGTTTTCGATCTTCAAGGTCAGTTTTCTCTTCAGTCCGGCGGTGACCGGTACCAGCAGGAAGCTGTCGGAACCATCCACGTTGCGACGAATGGATTCGATTTTGTAGTCGTCCGCGGCCGCGCGATACGTGCGCGAACGCGGCGTCAGACTCATGGCCGGTCGAGGCGGTCTCTGAATACGCAGAATGCCCTTGCCCGAGATCCACTGACCGTAATACGGAGCGGCAGGGTAAATTCTCCCCGCGGTGCCTGCGTGAATGGAGACCGTTCGCCTTTGCGTTTCGGTGATGCAGCCGAACAGTGAAAGCGGAAGCAAACATGTCACGCCCATGAGCGCGCGCAAGGCGATTCGTCGTGTCGTGTCCGGACCGGGCATGTGCAAGCAAGGCGGCTCGGTCACGGAGATGTAAAGTAAAATTCCGGTGAAAAGGTCGCGTGAATAAGGGGGGAGAAAGGCGAGCGGGTAAGGGGCCCGGCGGCCCGCTTACCCGCGAATGCTTTGCTTAGAATATGAAGCCCAGGCTCATATTGAAGCGATTGATTTTGTTGTTGGAGGAATTGCGCCACTCCACGTCGGCGTGGTCGCTCGTCTTGGAACTTCGCTGCTCGTAGTCGGCCTTGAAAACCACGTTCGGGTGGGGGAAGAAAGCCACGCCCGTCGTTACGATACGACGATCGTTCACGCGATCCGCTACTCCGCGCACGCCGTAGGATTCACTGGAAGAAGAGCCTTCGATGATGCCCAGGCTTGCGTTGGAGACGGAGCTGGAGCAACCCAGTTGCGCGCACACCGCGTCCTCGATGTCTTCTCGACCGCCCAGGTGACGCTGAACGGTTTCCTTCTGGGTGTTCACGTATTCATTGCGTACGAAAACGATCAGGCGGCGGCTCTTCTGCTTCTGGGACTTGATGAGCGTGAAGATGTCGTAGCCCAGTTCGATGTAACCGCCTTCCACGACCTTGCCCACGTTATTGCCGGTGGAAGCATTGATATTGCGAGCGGATTTATCGCTCAACCAGCCGCGCGCGAACAGGCCGCGTGCCACGATGCCTTTGTTGTCATAGCGAAAATGCGCCTCGGCCAGGTGAATGCGAACCACTCCGTCCTTGTTCTTGTTGCCGAAGGTGGTTTGCTCAAGCAACGCCGAGGTGAGTCCGCTGGAATCCGCGGCGGCCAGGCTCGTCAGGGTGCTGGAAACCCCCAGGCGGGTTTGCCAGTTCACCGGATCCACTTCGTCCTGGTCCGCGTCCGCGCGATAATAAGAACCGCCCACGACCAGGCCTTCCAGGGCTTCATAGTCCACGTTCAATACGTACGCGAAATCCTCGGCCCGCGCCTGAGAGCCCTTGGTACGACCGCTTCGCATCCAGGTGCCGGCGCTCATGTTCGTGCCCCGGGGACCGTTCAGGATGCCCAGGCGATAAATCAGCTTATCGTTCAGCAGACGGCCATGAGCCATAATGCCGATTTCGCGCCAGGTGGACGGGATGATGGCCGATTCGGTCACGGGTCTTTCCACGGACCAGAAGGTCGTGGGTTCGTGCAGGTAGTTGGTGATGCCCACCGGCAGCAGCAGCAGACCCGCCTGGAGTTTGAACCATTTGGTGAAATCCAGATCCAGGTAGGCGAATTCCACGAAAACCTCGGGTTGATCCACCGGGCTTTTGTCTACGAAGCCGGCATGCTCGTATTCAATCTCGGTGTTCAGAACAATCCAGTCATTGAACTTGTAGCCGGTATAAATAATGAGGCGATGTACATCTACCTGGTCCTTCGCGAAGTCGGAACGGTTATCGCGATACTTCACTTCGCCGTAACCGCCGAAGGAAATGCCCTGGTCCACGTAGTAGACCTTGGAGGCCGCCGGGCCCATACCCTTGTAGGATTGGTACTGGCCCACGGCGCGTTTCAGTTTGAGTTTTTCGATTTCCTCGGCGAGGATATGCAGGCGGACGAAGGTGCGCATGCGCCGGTCATAGTGGCG
>CAZGYS010000093.1:0-6377 GCA_964530305.1 uncultured Leptospiraceae bacterium | reverse complement strand
GTGCTCAGCGTGCGGTCCGAGGCTTTCTTTTTGTCTTCGTCCTGAGCCGCCAGGCCCGTGAAAGTCGTAAGGGACAATATGAGAACGAGCAGCGCCCCGGAAAATCGCCCGGGTCGAAATCCGCTCTTTCTAAAAAGTAGATTCATAAAATCAGGTGCTCCTGTATATTTAACCTTGATAATGAGACCCAGTCTCGAAACCTGCCCTGTGAGTCAAGGACAATGAGAATGAATTTGAGTCTCAATATTCTGGGAGGGAAAATCGCCCCAATAATGGCCATGAAACTGATGCTTCGGCGCTCCATTTTACTCCCGGCCTTATTGTTCGGAGCGATTGCGGTCTCTCCAGGTTGCCTTTCGTTTCAGAGTGCCTACACGGTAGAGTCCCGGGACGATGCCGCGCGGGGCTACTCTCTGCGTCGTTTGACCAACAATTTCCTGGGCGGTTCATACCGGGTTCCCGGCTCGCTCAAATACAGTGCCCAGCTGAATCCTCAAAAGGTTGTTCTGGTGGAGCAGACCCCGAGCGGCCCGGTCAAAAAAGCCCACTATTCGCTGGTGGCCCGACTTCGGGAATTGAGTCCCGTGGATATCCGCGCGGGCGCGTCCCTGGAAATCATTGCCGATGGGCGCAAATTTACGTATTCGGGCAAGGGCAGCGTGCCGTTCCGCAAGCGGGAAGCGCGCGGCAGCGGCCAACCCCCTCTGATCCTTGAGGCGGCCTACTGGCACCAGGTGCCGGCCGAGGACCTGCGCGCCATGTCCCGGGCCCGCTCCGTGACCGTGATTATCCGGGGGGACAAGCGGGATCTGAATTTATTTTTTACGGACAAAAATTACTCGAATTTCAGGCGATTCGTCTCCGAACATGTTGATTGATGGATCAACATCTCACCGATCGCCTGGACCTGTTTAAACGTTCCCTGATTCGTGTTCGCGCCACGGCCGAAGTCTGTGAACTGCTCGTGGATTTCCTGGGCGACTACCTCCAGACCGAGAGCATCGGGATCTATCTGTGGAACGAGGAGATGGGTTCCTTCACGGTCCATCCTACCCCCGCGGACCCCGGCACGCGCTTGATGATCTATGATCGCTTTTTGCTCTTCATGACGGACGACGACCGGATCTATCGCCGCCATGACTTCGATGATCCCGTGCCCGAACTGGCGCCCATCCGCGAAGACGCCGTTCGCATTTTCGAAGCCATCGGCGCGGACCTGCTCGTGCCCCTGGTCCTGAATCAAAGCCTGGTGGGTATCGTCTTTTTAGTGCGACCGGAAGAGATTAGCATGGAGCATCGCGCGGTGCTCAAGGACATTCGCTCGCTGGCGGTGATGGCCCTTTCCAATACCATGCTCTACGCTCGCCTGGAGGGCATGCTGGACAACCTGGAAGAGAAAGTTAAGGAGCGTACGCGAGAGCTTGAAAACGCCCAGAGTCAGTTGATCCATTCGGAGAAGATGGCGTCCCTGGGCGTCATGGTGGCCGGCATCGCCCATGAGATCAATACGCCCGCCGGGGTGATCAACGGCGGCGTCGACAACATCGAAAAGAATCTTACTTTTATCTTGAACAACCTGGGCAGCGCCATCGCGCGCATGTCCGGCGAAAATCGTAAATCGCTGGTGCGCATCGTGTATCGCATCGGGCTTTCCATTTCGCGGGGTTCTTATCGCGGGGTGAAGGATGCCTTTCGCCGTAAGAAGGCGCTGGGCAGCGCATTGGAGGAGAAGGATTTTACCAATGCCCGGGATCTGGCCACGTTTCTCGTGGAATCCGGTTTGTATTCGCCTCCCGACGGGGACGACGGAACCTATACCGCGAAGTTCACGGGCGGACCCTTCATGCGCAAGATGAAAGGCGTTTTTACCAACGACGGCGAATACGACGGCAAGTTCATGCTCAAGCTCATGGGCGAAGTCGCCAACAGCGCCCGTAATCTTCAGAACATTCGCCATTCCATTCGAAGCATCGTGCGCATCGTCCGAGCCTTGAAGTCTTATTCGCACCTGGACCAGGGCGGCATGACCACGGTCAATCTCCACGATGGTCTGGAGAACACCCTGATCATTCTGAACAGCGTCATGAAAACCGAGGTCAGCGTGGAGCGGGACTACGGCGATTTACCGGACATCGAATGCAATCCGGACGAACTCAATCAAGTCTGGACCAATCTGCTGACGAACGCCCATCAGGCCATGAAGGATACGAAGCAACCTTCGATCCATATTTCCACGGGAGTCGTGGACGTAGGGGAGCAACCTCATGCGGTCTCCATTCGCATTCGGGACAACGGCCCCGGCATGCCTCCGGAGGTGGTCTCGAAAATCTGGGATCCCTTCTATACCACCAAGGACCAGGGCGAAGGCAGCGGCCTGGGCCTGGGCATCGTCAAGGGCATCATCGACAAACACCATGGCGAAATCGCCGTGGAAACGAGTCCGGGTGAAGGCACGACATTTGTCGTTACTTTGCCGGTGAAGCAATAACGCAAAAAAATCACCTGTTCGTGTGATGTTCCGGAGCAAAGTCTCCTGTCCATGACCGGTGCTCCCCATGGTAGTATCTTTCGACCATGAAGATGCCGAGTCTCATTGTGCCGGTTGCCTTGCTCTGCGGGGCGGCGTTCACGGAAGGTTGCTCCCGGCCCGTGAACATTAAGAATCCCCGCCTGCAAAACGTGCGCGGTGTTTTGTTCCATCGCGGCTTGCCCTTTAACGGGGAAACCATCTCCCGCTACCGTAACGGTAAAGTGAAGGCCCGGGTTCCCTACAAACACGGAGCGAAGCACGGCACGGCGCGGACGTGGTACGCCAATGGCCAATTGTCCACGGAACGCCTCTATGTCATGGGGAAGCGCGAAGGTCGGCATCGCGGGTGGCACGCGAACGGCCGGGTGCAGTTTTATTCCAATTTCCAGGACGGCAAATTCCACGGCGAAAGCTGGTCCTGGTTCGACGACGGCGGCATCTCCACCTATTTTCACGTGCAAGACGGCCGCTACCTGGGCTATAAAAAGTGGCGTCGCTCGGGAAAAATTTTCATCAACTATGTCGTGGACGACATAAAGCGCATCGGCGTCTACGGCGGGCGTTTGTGCAATGAGGTAAAAGGCGATGGTAAGGGAAAGACACTCGCGTACTGAAGAGATGCGCATGCCGCGATTGCATGGGCGCATGATTTTGTTCACGGCCTTGATTTGCGCCGGCGTACTGTGGAGTTGCGGAAAAGACCGGGACTTTAAACGCGCGGTGGGTAAGTTTCGCGCCGATGGTTTGGATAAAATCGACCGGAGCGCGAAAACGCTGCCCTTTTTTACGGTGAAGACCCTGGACCCGGTCTGGAATACCGCCGGACGCAAGATTATTCGCATTCCGGAATACAGGTTTACGAATCAATATAAGCGCAGCGTCACCGAGGAGAAAATGGACGGTCGCATTACCGTGGCTTGTTTCTTCTATACCCATTGTCCCGGTTATTGTCCCAATATCATGCGCAATATGCGTCGGATTCAGTCGGCCCTGAAAAACGATCCGCGCTTCTACATGATCTCTCATTCCGTAACGCCGGATCTGGATCATCCCGCGCGTCTTATGGAATACGGAACCAATCTGGGAGTTCCGCGACGAAACTGGGATCTTGTCACGGGAGATCGCCGAGCGTTGTATCACCTGGCGCGAGAAACCTATAACGCGGATACGCGGGTCGCGAAACCGGGGTCGCCCCTGGCGCGAGGCCTGGGAAAGCGTGACTTCATTCACTCCGAGCACATCTACATCATCGATTCGCGCAGGCGCGTGCGCGGGATCTACAACGGCAATTATAATACGAATGTGGCGCGGGTTGTTCGGGACGTTCGCCTTTTGATGAAGTCGGAGGGCCCGAGCAAGCAAGTTGAGTTAAGCGGGCGATGAATCGCCATGGAGGGAAAAATGAAACGAGTTCTCATAAAACGAATTTTGATGATCGGTCTTTTGGCCGGCGGCCTGACCGGTTGTACTTTACTGGGCCTGACCGCGGAAACCGACGACAGTGATATGTTCACGCTGGCCGCCGCGGCGGTTTCGCAATCCGGCACGAGTACGAGCAGTGACGTGGATTCCACCGATAGCGACGATAGCGGCACCAGCAGCGACGACGGCACTGAAGATACGAGCAGCACCGAGTCCTGTCTGGGCGATCCCACCAGCATCTCTTCCGACATCCCCGCCTGGATTGCGGATAATTTTAAGTGCGTCACGGTGACCCTGGTAAACGAGAGCGGCACCGACTATTACAAATTCGAAACCGATACCGTGCCCGATCATAAATCGCCCTACTGGGGCAGCACCAGCGATAACTATGAGGACATGCCGTCCGGCAATACCGCGCAGGTTTCCAATTTCGACGCCCAGACCTACCAGTTTCTCATACCGGTGACGCCGGAAAGCGTGTCGGGCAATAAAATCGCCACGCCGGCGGTGGCCATCGGCGTGGCCGTGAACGGCGTGGTCTTTTTCGGGGGCGAAGCCAGCTCGGGCAATACCTTGAGTTCCGAGCTTACTACTTTTGATTCGGCCCAGGGGCATCCCACCGGCGGGGAAAAAATCTATCACTATCACGCGGAACCGAAATACATCTCCAATTATGAGACCGGCCTGGTGGGAATCATGGCGGACGGGTATCCGGTTTACGGTCCTAAAGAGGAGGACGGCACGACGCCCAGCACCAGCGGCGCCACCGGTTCATCCGGGCAGTATCCGGCGCTTGAGACGGACACCTACGCGCACTCCCACGCCACGAGTCACTTTCCCGGGGGCATCGTGCACTATCATATAACCAACTGGGATTCGACGGTGAATATACCGACCATGCCGATTTATACCTACGGGAAGATTACTCCTTCGAACGTTACTTACTGAACCACCGAACACACGGAAGGCACGGAATGGGAGTGGGCGATGGTAGTTGGGTTGTGGTCGGCGTTGGGTGTACGGCGTCGAGTTCGTCGGCAGTACGAGAGGCGAAAAAGAAAGTTCAGTGCTTCCCGTAGCCGGTTATCGGAAAACAATACCGGATTCCGCGGTCACGCGTTCAATTCAAACGAAACCGGGGCGGCATCATCAACGCGATACACGGTTTCAAATATATGTATCGCCTCGTCGATGATGTCGGCGGGATCGACGTTTTTGAGAATGTAAGTTCTCGAGAAGTTTTGCCCGCCCATTTCGGACACCGCGAAACCCAGGTTGCGTAAGGAAAGATCGTAATCGCCGTGTTTCGCTTTTCCGCCCGGCAGGTGATCGCCGCCCACGGCCTCGCCGTAGATGGCGCCCGGTTCGCCGCGGATATACTGCACATAGTAATCGCCCGCGGTGATGATGAGAAAGTGATCATCGGCCTTGCTTCGCAGCATGGCCTTGAGCTTTTTCACCAGCAGGGCTTTCATGGAGGCGATTTCGTCGAAGCGCCTGGTGGCTGAATCGCCTTCGGGGGACTTGCCGTCGGACGAGTCGGGGTCCGAAGGTCGGGTTACCATGCGCAATGTTATCAGCAGGCTGCCGACGAACAAAGCGAAGCCGATTGCGGCGATAATATAGAATAGAATGGCTCGGAGCTGGACATGGCGATAGCGGGCTTTCGTTGGTCAGCCGTCTTTCGTCTTATCGAGATTGCGCATGGCCGTCACCAGATCCTTTTCCAGCAAGTTCTTAAAAGCCGGAGGATGAGGCCCGGGGTAGACGCGTCCGAGATGTTCCTTCCAGCGTTCGGACAGCAGGCGCAGGCGACTGCGCTTTTTGACACTCCCCAGTTTGCGGGGCTTGAGTTCGTGTACGGCTCGCATAAGCGCGGCGCGATACCGCATGCGGGCTTCCTGGAGTTTTTTATCCAGCGAATCCTTTCCACCGGGGCCCACGTCGATGGGTTCCAGGTCGGGCGGCAGGGTGGCCGCCGTCAGTTTTTTCGGCGTATTCAAGTAGGGACGCCAGACGTTTGAAATTACATGAGCGATGCGCACTTTCTGGCGCAGGGTGAGCTTCCCGTGGGAGCGCCTGAAACGGCGATAGGCTTCGTACTTTACGCGACGGGTCAACGACGCGGCGAGTTTGGCCGTATTGCCCCGGGCGTTCGCGGCCGTGAATTTCAGGGCCTGTCCCGCTTCCAGGAGATCCTTCAAGCCCCAGCGCGTGGGACTGTCGGCGCGATGTTTGCGACGCAGATGTTCCAGTTGCGCGCGAATGAGCTTATCGTATTTCTTTGCGTCGGCTCGGGCCAGCGCGGCCGCCGCCAGGGCATGGGGCGCGGCCGATTCCAGATCGGGTTTGCGCACGCGAATGCGACTTTTCTTCGTCGTGGGGGCCCAGCCGCGCGGTTCGATTTCGCGGCGCAGTTTCAGGG
>CAZGYS010000092.1:6650-14305 GCA_964530305.1 uncultured Leptospiraceae bacterium | reverse complement strand
AGGCTTTTCTTGCGCACGATGAAGCGCACTCGCGCGATTTGCTCCTCACCGTAGCCCGCCTCCGCCATCAGCTCGCCGACTCGCTCGGCATGATGCTCGGACAAACGCGTTCGCCAGCGATGATAACCCGCTTTGTCCATGGGAAACTCGCTCCGGGCGATGGTCCAGCGTTCGATGTGTTGAGCACGCACGGCGATGCGCAGTTCCTCCGACGCATCCGGCGCCAGCTCCGACAACGTTTCACTCATCCGTCGCCCATAGAGGAGTTCCCCGGGTTCCCCACCGTCGGCTCCCGGCGCCGGTTTCGGATCCAGTGCGTTGGCCTGGTCGATCAATTCGAGAATTTTGTCCAATCTCGCCGTATCCATCATCTTCAAACCTTCCCGGGACAATGAGGGACGCGCCCCCTTGCCGTGCCAGCGGAAATTATGTCCCGCGATTTTCCGTGCCTTTGCCCCGAAAAGCAATTGCCCCGGACGCGAACCGACCACAAGTTAGTTTTATGGCGGATTCCATTCCCCTTCCCCTGGTGGATTACAACACCGATTCCGTGGAATTGACTCATCAATTCCATGACGTGCTGTTGCGCGCCGAAGCCGTGGTGCGCTACAACTATTTCCACCTGCGCATGCTCGAGCCCTTTTCCGGTTTGAAGTCCTATCGCCGTTTGAACGCGCCCTTCGTGCGGGGCTATCTCAACAGCAGCGGCGCGCTGACCAAGAAGTTCCATCGCCACGCGGTGCGCTCCATGGAGGAGCTGTATTCCCGGGCCATGATCTTCGTCGTCAACAAGGACAAACTCATGCCGAAGTACGAAGCCTTGAAGAAAGAGCTGAAGGAAGTGGACGCCGAAGTCTCCCGCGCGCGCAAACGATCCGCCGGGCGTAAGTCACGCATGCTGGTCAAGGTCGGTGAAGGTCGCATTAAGAAACGTCTCTATCGTAAATGGTTCTTCCGGGACAAGAAACGACGCATGCTTCACGTCGAACATCCGGCCGCCTATCGCCGGCGCTTCCTGACGAAGTTCTACCTGGGCAAGGTGCTCACCGCCGAGGACGTGGAACAGTTCCTGGAAGTCCTTCCCTGACGCTTGCATATTGCGCCCGCGCGAAACCAATTGAATATTAAAACCGGTCGGCGCGGACATTTTCGATTTACATCCGCCTGAAAAAAACCGTGAATATGATCGGAGGCGCTCATGTCCGTTCATACTATTTCACGTCTTTTCCGTTCGCGCCTGGTCGGCATGTTCGCCTTGCTGCTGGTTATCGGCGGCATCGCCTTGCATTGCCGGCGCAACCCCACGCCGAGCGAATGTCGCCATGCCCTGCGCAATCGCATTAACTTATTGAATAAGGACAATCGCGAAGCGCGGGACAATGCCCTGCGGGAAGTGGACCGCCTGGCGCAACTGTGCGTCTCCGGCATGAAACGCGAAAGCGTCCTGTGCGACATCAAGGCCCGCAACGTCGAGGAACTCAACCGCTGTCGTTGAGCGTGTCGCGAGCCCGGGCGGTGTCGATACCGTAGAGTTCCACCCCGGGCAAGACCACTTCGTGGAAAGTCGTTTCCAGGATTCGCCGCGAACGTTCCGGGACCAGGATCCCCATCGTCTCCGCGTCGGGAGGCAAACTCTTCAGGCTTTCGTTCTGGGTGGCAAGCGCGGCGCGAATCATTCCGCTCAAATACGGTCCCAGCCAGCTTACATCCCCGCGTTCGGCTTCCCAGGCAAGGTGAGCCCAGCCGATGCGACCGTGCTCGATTTCATCCTTCAAGATCCGTTGAATGGTAGCGCGGATTTCCGAGTCCTCGGTGAGCTTACGCATCTCGATGAGCAGGGCCGCCGAAAGGGTTTCGGTTACGCACGACAGCGCCATGCTCGCGTAGAGGGCCGCCCGGGCCCGGTCTTGAATGGAGTCGTCGGCGGGCAGTATCACCCCCGAGGTATTGGGTTCCAACGGCTCCAGGTCCGGAGCCAGGCGCTCAACGATTGCTCGACACAAGCCGGCGTGTTCAGCTTCGTCCCGGCCGGCCCGCTCGGCCATCTCCATGAGCACCAGGGGTGCGCCGACGGCCTCCAGCTCCCGGCTCAAATACCCGAATGCGGCGGCCGCCTCCAGTTCGATCTTTTCTCGATACAGCCAGGTCTTTGCAATCGTCAGCAATTGGTGGCCCAGCAGCACTCGAAGCCCTCTTTCGGGGCTCCATTGGAGCAATACCGGGTGTCTTTCGGACCGCAGAAAACCTTTGCCTTGTTCGTCGGGCCGGGCTTGCCGACGTCTCCTCCGGAACTCGTGTTTCCGGACCCGCCCGAGCAACCGGCCGCAATCAGGGCCCCGCTCATGACCAGGGCGTTAAATAGTTTCGAGGTCTCCATCCGGACGAGCTTATCACGATACCGGGCGGAAAGCCATCCATTTTTACAACTTGCGCACGATTCGTTCCGCCAGCCCCGGCCAGATACGATTTACGAGAAACAGCCAGCGGGTCTTGCCGACCCGCACTTCCAATTGACCATTGCGCATGGCATCGACGAATTGCTCGGCCACCGCCTCCGGCGAAAGCTTCTTCTTACCCCGCCCGGCCGTCATGGCCGTGTCCACCAGCGGCGGCAAGAGCTCGTAGACGCTCACGGGGGAACCTTCCAATTGCCAGCGCAGGGTTTTGGTGAACATGTGCAGCGCCGCCTTGGTGGCCGAATACAGGGGCGCGCTCTGTTTGGGAACGGCCGCCAGACCCGACGTGACGTTCACGATGGCGGCCTCCTTGCATTCCATCAGCCGGGGCAGAAAGGCCTTGCACAGCCGCACGGGCGCGAAGAGGTTTACGTCGATTTCACTACGCGCATTCTCCAGGCGCGGGTCTTCGTCCGCGAAGGCGTAGTTGTACTGCACGCCCGCGTTGTTGATGAGCATGTTCACGTCCGGATGATGGCGATCCAGGAAGTTCAACAACGCGTCCACGTCGTGGTGATCCGTGACGTCGCATTCGAAAATTCGTAGGCGGGGATGAACGTTCTGGGCGCCCTGCAGGCGACGCCCGTCCCGCCCGATGGCGATGACCGTATTGTCCAGCTCCAGGAATTTCGCCGCCAGCGCCAGACCGATGCCGGAACCGCCGCCCGTGATCACGATTGTGTTGCCGCCGACCTTCATGATTCTTAAGTGTTTGTCCGCCCCGGAGCGGTCAAAGCAAAAAAAACGGAACCCGCAAGGGTTCCGTGAGTGGATCTGGTCCGACCGGAGGCAACCGGCCCGCGAAGGCCGGTGACGTCATACTAATGCTTATTCATCCGCTTGCAGCCAGGTGCGCAGGAGCTTGGCGACCTGGTCCGGCTTTTCGCGCGCCAGGTTCATGGCGTTCTCCAGCATTTCGCGGCGCGCGCGCTCATCCACGGAGAGCTCCACCTCGGCGGCGCCTTCATCGGCTACCCGCAGGGCCGCTTCCCGCATCAATTGCTGTTGCGCGGCAAGTTCTTCCTCGCGCAGGCGACGGCGACGAGCGATTTCCTTCTTGATGGCTCGGTAGAGCAGGTAAATCAGAACGAAGACCGCCAGCGCGATGCCCGAAACAATCAACAGGCGTTGAATCATCTTTTCGCGGGTCAGGGCTTCATCCTCCGCGCGAAACTCGTCCGTGCGGTCTTTTTGCTTGTGGGCGACGATGACCTGGTCTCCCCGCGAAGCCTTGAAAAGAATCGTGGTCTTGATGACCTTTTCCAGCGTGGCGATATCCTCTTTAGAAGGCGCGGTATAGGTGCGCTTGAAACCCCAGGTGCCGTCGGCTTTTTGTTCGGCCGCGCCCCGCACCCAGACGCCGTCCACGAGAATGGAAACCGAACGTCCCATCTCCTTCCAGGGCTGGCGGACGATGTCCTTGGTGATGCGATTGTAGTCGTAGTTGCGAATCAAATCGTTATTGCGATACTCGGACCGCTGATAGTCCAGGTCCTTGTAGCCGGGAGGCAACTGGCTGGACGTGCCCGTGGGCCCGCCGGGCGTAAACCCGTTCCCGCGAAAGCCTTCCTTGCGGGCGTTCTCGGAAAGAATCAGCGTGCCGTTGGGCATGAGCTTACGGTCCGGATAAGGAGTATTGGGATCCTCCGGCGTATGCTCCACCGGCGCGACCAGCTTCTGTTTTTCCTTAACCTTGTCCCAGTTCATCTGGAAGTCCACACGCACGACGCTGATGCGGTCGGCCTTGTAGAAGGTATGCAGGCGATTTTGCAGCTCGCCCATGATCTTGCGGCGTTCGCGTTCTTCGATTTGCTTCTTACGCTCCACGAGATCCAGCTCGCGCTGCTCGCGATCCAGATCGTCCGGGTCTTGATAGACGCGTCCAAACTGGTCCATGATGGCTACGTGCTTCATTTGCAGGTTGGGAATGGCGCGACTTACCAGCAGTTTCATGCCCGCCACCTGCTTGCGGTTCGGTTTTTGATAACCGGGCTTCAGGCGAATTTGGATACTTGCTTTCGTAGGCAAATCATTGGTGCGAAAGACATTCTGCTCGGGCACGGCCAGTTTGACCTGAGCCGTTTTGATGAAATCCAGGGTCATGATCATCTTTTCGAGTTCGCCCTTCACGGCCCGGCGCAGTTTGACGTTCTTATCGAAAGTGGTCTCATCCCACTTACTCATATTGAATAGTTCATAACCTTCCACTCCGGCGGGCAGCAGGTTTTCCTGGGTCAGCATGGTAACGATTTTCTGTTTCTCATTGCCGTTGACGTAGATGGCCGAGGAACCGGAACCCGAATAATCATAGCCCAGGGCGTCCAACTGCTTGGTGATGGACGAATATTCGGAGGGTTTAATATTATCGAAGAGAACCTCCTTCGCCGGCTTGGACGAATACATGCCCTGCGCGATGAACGCTAGAACGACCACTACCAGGACCCCCAGGACGGTATACTTTTGTATGTTCCCCGTCTTGTTCCAGAAGTCCTGGACCTGTTTAATTAAGTTCTGTAGAAACTCGGGCATTTTCTTCTCCTCGAATGCTGATCGATCATGAGTATTATGTCACCAGGGAGAGTACAAGTATTTTTTTCCCGCGCAGGGAAAAAAGTTCTAAAGTGAGCGAAAAATTTTCGTCGCGAAGGCGAAAGTTCTAAAACAAAAAAGCCCCGGGCGAAACGCGCGGGGCTTTATGGCTTCAGCTAATCTTCAGGGCTTACTGCCCTCTAGTTAGTTCGCGGTAACCGCGGATAAAACCATCCGCCAACGTTTTCGTAAGATTCAAGGCGAACCTTGCCTTCTCCGCCGCGACGATTACCTGGTGGGCTTCCACGCTATTGGGATCGTAGATGGCCTGAGTGGTAAGTTTCTGGGAACGAACGTCCAGCGCCTCAACCTTGCCCAGGGCCGAATTCAAGGCCGCCGCGAAACCCTCGGTGACTCGTTCCGGATTCAGGGGCGGCTTACCGCGCGTGATGTGGCGCGAGTTGTCTACATTGAGTCCGGCTTTTTCATAAGAACGACGACCCATTACCTGGGGCATGCCGTTGGGAAATTGTACGCCTTTCGTGCTGATTACTTGCAATTGATTACTCCGTGATTGATTTGCTTGCGTGCTTATTTAGTTTTTGTTTTATCTTTCTTTTTACTTTTCTATTTATCTTTTCACTTACCGGTATTATGGCGATTAGACCGAGCGAGCGATATCCAGTGCTCGATTGAACATCTGTTTGGAGCCCTGAATCAACTGGGCATTGGCCTCATAGGCGCGCGATGCGCTGATCATATCCGTCATTTCCTCGACGATATTGACATTGGGCATCTGCACGTAGCCTTTCTTGGGCCCGATTTTGATGGAGTCCGGATGAGTGGGATCATACACCAATCGCAAGGGGCGCATGTCCTTCTCGACCCTGGAAACCTTGACGCCCTGCCCCATGCCCGTTTCCAGGCCCCGGGGGTAAATGGGCGAACGCCACATGGAGCGCAGGTTAATGGGCGTCATGACGACTTTGTCGCGGCGAAAGGGACCATCGCCCTGAGCATTGCGCGTCGTGGTCGCGTTGGCGATGTTGTTGGCGATGACGTCCAGGCGAAAGCGCTGGGCCGACAGACCCGTGGACGAAATATTGATTGATGTGAACATGCCCATAAAATTGTTCCCTTTAACCTTTAGACCCTTCTACCCCTGGACCTTTTTTATGCCAGTCGCGTCAGCTGATTCAGCTGTCGAAAAGTCCCGCCCATGCGATTGGTCATCATGCTGTAATGGAGCTGATTGCGAACAACCTTGGAGAATTCGCTTTCCATATCGATATTATTGCCGTCATTGCGAACCTTTGATAAATAGTCGATGTGCACCGAGGGCTTCACGGCGCGAAAGTCCCGGACCTGGAAGGGCGTGATGGGAATGTGCTTTTCATGAGTCGTGCGCAATGCAAAGGAATTTTCCCGCGCATGACGCTCGGAATCAATGGCTCGCTTTAATTCGGATTCAAAGACGACTTCCGAGCGTTTGAAATGAGGCACGCTCACATTGGAAATATTGTTGGCCAGCACGCTTCGTCGCAGGGTGGCCGCGTTCAGCCCCTGCTCCAGCATGTCCATGGTCCGCATGGTTAGACTGTTGTTGAAAATCGACATGGTTCTTCCTTAATAGCATCGACCCAATGCTAGAATAGTTGAGCAAATTATGTCACCTTCCCTCCTTTTTCGGATTGTCCGAACGAGCCCCTTGTGTCTACTTTGCACGGGGAGTACAAGCATTTCTTGAAAAAATGTCTTTTTTTTCCCACGGCGATTGTAATAGAGTCATAGTTGACCGTCGGATGAAACGTCGACGGATGGAGTAAGTCATGAAGCGGATCGGTAGCAGGCAAGTTCAGACCCCGGCACGATGCTTGAGCATCGCCCTGGCGGGATTTCTTCTGGCGGGTTGCGGAACCTCCGTAGGCAAACAGCTCAGCTCGGTCTCCTTCAAGGACAAGGTATATAAGAACCATGAAGGGGCCGCATACGCTCGGGTCCGACAGCGCGGATTTCGTTTCTGGCTCCGAGATCAGGTGGAAAAGGACAAGGACGGCAATGTCGTCAAGGGTCGCTATGATGAACTGCAATTGAAGCCCGGCACCTACATGCTCGGATTCGTCCGCACGACTCCTCGGGTGGGCGGCGCGGCCTTCTGCAAAGTCAACGAAGGCCGACTGTATTCCTTCAAGATTACGGACCGCCAGTACCTGCGTTCGGCCGGTTCCTATGCCTTCATGGGTGAATGCACCTTTGATCCGGATCGCCAGCAGGCCGCCAAATAGCACTCCGTTACGGGATTCCGTAAATATCACACCGACTTACTATTCCGCGGCGGTGCAAACACCGCCGAACACTGCGCGCCGCACCAATGCGCCGCACCATGCGGATCAAAAAGAAAAATATTCACGAGCAAATTTGACCTTCCTCGCTTGTTGTTTATAATAAGGAAAGAGTTGAAATCGCCTGGAGGGATGGAAAAATATCAGTTCTAGGCGTCTAATCAAGCGCGGATAGACCGGTAATCATTACCGGATACCGATAATCAAAACAGTAAGTCGGAAACACTCATCCCTGATGTTTGCTTCAAATCGCCATAATCACTCACGCCCCCGGCGGAGAATCACCCGGGCCTCCTTCATGGCGGCGCTCGCCCTACCGGCCCTGCTG
>CAZGYS010000092.1:0-6617 GCA_964530305.1 uncultured Leptospiraceae bacterium | reverse complement strand
AGAACTTCTGGACCGTGCCCTATGTTTATAATGAATTCATAAACGGCGCGCCGGCCGTTGCGGTCACGTCTCCCTCGGATGGAGAGACCAATATTTCCACCAATCAGACTTTCATCGTCTCCTTCAATAAGGTCGTCAACAGCTCGCAGGTCACCCTTCAGTCGGACGACGGGCCGTGCACCGGCTCGGTCCAACTTTCCGCCGACAATTTTGAAACCTGTATCGGCGGCACGCTTTTCACCAGCGACAATCAACTCTTCGCGTTCACGGTCAATGACGTGCTGGCCGGCGCCCAGGTTCACAGACTGCGGGCAACGGACGGCATCACGGATCTCGCGGGGCACAAAATGCACTCCGCGTGTAACATGACCAACGGTTTTACGACGACCGAGAATCTCACCGTCGTCTCCCAGACGCCGGCGGCGGGCACGACCAATGTCGCCATAAACACGACGAACCTGACGCTGACTTTCGCCAAGACCATGGACACGGGCAAGCTCTTCCTTCAGACGGCGGACGGCAGTTGCGTGGGGGCCAGCACCATCCAGGTCTCGACCGATAACTTCACGACTTGCCTGGGCGGTACTTTGAGCACCGGCAGCAATCCGGCCATAACGATCACGCTGCCTTCGTCGCTGCAAGAAAACGCAACCTATCAGATTCGCGTAACCGAGGGTGCCCTGGATACGACGGCATCCAGTCTGGCGGCCGCCTACACCGGGGCCTTCACGACCTTTTCACCGGCGAATGTCGGATTCGGTATGCTGAGCGTGTGGCTCAAGGCGGACGGCCAATCCTTTACGGACTCGGGCACGACGGCGGCGGGCAATGCCGATTTCGTTCAGCAATGGAATGACGCATCGGGAAACAACAACCACGGTCTCCAGACGACCGCGCTCAAGAAACCCGTTTTGGTCAACAACCAGCCGGCCATCAATAATAAATCCGTGATGCGATTCGACGGCACGACGGCTCCCAATGACGACGTCTTTGACCTGACCACATTCAGTAATAATGTCACCGCCTCCGGCTGGAGCGTGCTGGCCGTGGTTCGATTCGACCAGGTCGCCGTGGGCAATACCATCATCGGTCAATTCGACGGCGGCGGCACGGGACGCAATTTTCTTCAGTTCAATCCGGGCTGCGCCGGAAACCCGCGCATCGATTCCCTCTACGGAGGCACGAATACCTGCGGCACGGACAATATTACCGCGGGGCCCTGGTACATCGTCGCGGCTACTTTCGATACGTCCGACGTGAGAGTCTACACCAACGGCAACGTAGCCTCCTCGACGCAGACCGGCGAAAACGCCTCCGGCAACTGGCGCATCGGCTCGAGCAAGCTGGGCTTGTTTCCCATGGACGGCGATATCGCCGAGGTTTTGATCTATACGGTGGCCATGAGCGGACCGGACCGCGCGACGGCGGAATGCTATCTTTCTTATAAATACGGAATCGCAATCACGGGGCACACCTGTCCCTGAAACCTGTATGAACGTGAACGGCAAAATATTTCAGGGCTACCACGCTTTCGCGCGGGGATGCGCGCTCGTCGCGGTCATGGCTTGCACCGCCCCGTTTAGCGGCGCGTGCACGAATACATTTCCCCAGGGCGATTACCTGAATCTAGCGGCGATTTTGAATCTGGTCACGGCCGTGAGCGTAGCCAGCACCGCGCCCGCGGACGGTGCCGGCGACATTCCCCTCTCGGACGACATGGTCGTGATCTTCAATCGCGCCATGGATACCTCCACCGTCAGCGTCCAGGTCTCGGACGGAACGTGCGCGGGAACCATTCAATTGTCGGCGGACGATTTCTCGACCTGCGTGGGCGGCTCCGTCAGCTCATTCAGCGGCGATACCACTTTCGTCTTTAATCCGACCAACAATCTCACGACCAGCACCAACTATAAGCTCAAGGTCACGACGGCCGGTCAGGACACCCAGGGCGACTTCGTCGGTAGCGAATTCGTCATGGCCAACGGTTTTACCACCGCGCAACAACCGGCCATCGTCTCCTGGAATCCCGCGGACATGACGACCAATGTCCCCGTCAATTCAACCTTCCAATTCACCCTGAACAAGGCCATAGAACCGTTGAGCGTGGTTTCCGTAGCCGGAGACGGCAGTTGCGCCGGACGCAGTGTGCTTTTATCCTCCGACTCGTTTACGACCTGCCTGGGCGGAACCATCAGCACTTCCGACAATACTACGTTTACCTTTACGCCTACCGGGGACTTAACTCCCGGTCAGACGTATGCCTTCGCCGTCGCGGGGAACCTGCAGGACAGCTTCGGTAATTCCATCGGATCGAGTAGTGCCATCGTTATCGCGTCCGAGCGCCCGCCGGCGACGCTGGGGGGCGGTGCTTTGCAATTCTGGTACGCGGGAGATTTCGGAGCCTTCTCGGACGCGGGCGCCACCGCCGCCAATAACGGCGATCAAATACGGCAATGGAACGATCTGTCCGGCAACAGTTTTAACACCGACCAGGCAACCCTGAACCAGCGACCTCGCTACGTGCAGAACATTTTGAACGGCCACGCCATCATGCGTTTCGACGGCGTGAATGACTACCTGGACATCCCCGGGGTCACCGTCAGCCCCACCGCCACGTCTTATACGCTCTTTACCGTCCATCGCGTGGAAACGGTGGGCTTTCATGCGCTCCTTTCGCAACAAAACGGCGCGGGCACCGGGCGCAATATTCTCATGCAGGACAGCGCCTGCAACGGGGCAAACCATCGAATGGGTACGAACTTCGGCGGCGCGGACAGTTGCGGTTTCACCAATGTCACCACCAGCACCTGGTATATCACCACGACCATATCGAACATGACCAACGTCTCTTTCTACTTGAACGGTAACTTCGACGGGACTTCAACGCCCACCATCGAAAACGCCACGGGCTCCTGGCGCATCGGCGCCACCAAAACCGGCGCGGGCCCCCTGGACGGCGATATCGCCGAGATCATCGCCTACAACACCGACTTCGGAGCCGCGGACCGCCGGCGCATCGAGTGCTACCTATCGACTCGTTACGGCATTGCCGTTTCGCATACGTGTAATTGATGGGTGGGGCGGAGCCGGGGGGCACCCCCAATAAAGGCCGGTTCATAGTCGCGGTGATTATCGCATTGCCGGTTCTCCTCTTGCTCTACATTGCCTTCTTCGTTGAAGTTCATCGCGCAAAGGGGTTTTACGCCTTCCTTTTTCCCACGAATAATTTCACACGCTCCAAAACCCTGCCGGGTTGCCCCGAAATTTCCGAGCGCCTTAACGAACGAGGGGCCGACGAATTCTTGAGGCCGGTGCTTCGCCCGGGCGACGACGCCCGCGCGGGCCATGTATTCTATCGTATGCACGGCGATGAACTGCGCATCACGTTCTACTCAAGTGAAATCCCGGACGACGAAATCTGCCGCAAGCGCGTCAAGCTCCGCATGCGGTACGTCTCGGACAAGGTGCGAGTCTCGGGGAAGTGGAAACTAACGCATTGCGAAAGAACACTTTACTACTGTTCCGGACGTTGATTAGCGACTCGGCGGTTTAGCCAGTCCGGTTACTTTACGCCACCGACTGATTAACGGATAAACTAGATTGCCGGGACAAACGGTCTGCTTAAAATCCCGGTGACCGCCGAGATAACGCACGGAAGGATATCGCTTTTTCAAATAGCAAATCATCCGCAACGCCGCCTGCTCCATGGCCGCGGTAAACGTATCATCGCTCAAATCCAGAAAATGGTCATCTTCCGTTTCGAAGTCTCCCATGAGAACCAGACCGATTTTACCCGTGTTCTGTTTCGACACATGGGATCCGATGTATTCGATATCACGTCCTTCCCAGATCTTCCCCTTTAGATCAACGCCGAAATGGTAACCGACGTCCGCGAAACCTCTCCCAAAATGTTTCACCTGGATTTCCTTCATTTTGGGAGCATTCGTATCTCCGGCGTGGTGAATTACAATGGTATCGTAGGTCTTCTCCAGGGGAGTAGGATGGGCATTGTATCCTCGATCCATTTTAGGCGCCTCCGCTCCCCATGACGCGCGCAGGTTGATATGGGGCGGAGCCGGTATTCGCAGCTTATCATTCGGATAAATTTTTGAGTTTTTTAGTTTGTTGAGCTCCTTAACCCTGGGCACCATGGGTAATACAACCGACTCCGGAGCATCATTCCATGCATCTCTCAGAATATCTATGATCTTATCACCTTTCTTTACGGTGTGTATTCTGATAATCTCCTGAGCACTACAAGGCGTCTTTTGAGGTGAAGGCGGCGCGGTTTTTCTTTCAACCTGTGCCTGAACGATTAAAACATCACCTTCATCGAGGGGACCACCGGCCTCGAAAAGCGCCCGCCGATCCAGGCCAGGACGACCGCCCAATTCTTTCGCGAATGCGTCGGACACCGACTTGGCCCGAGCCAGGGCTTCACTTTCGCGGCGAATGCGCGTTCCGCCCTCCCCGGCCGCGTAGGCGACAAAATTTACGCTCTTGAGATCCTCGCCCCAATCGCCGCCAACCAACCGCGCCATGCGGCGAATTACCCCCGCCGCGGCTTCGCCCATGTTTTTCGCGTCGCGAAAAACCACGGTCAGCTTCTCGCCAAGATCATCGCGCAACCAATCATCATCCGTGAGTTCGGGCGGACTCAAGGCCAGACGATACTTGCCGGGCGTAATGTCCGGGTGTTCGCCCACCAGTTCGCCGTTTTCCAGACGGGGGACGATTTCAATGGGCCGGCGAGCATCGTCACCGATCAAATAGACTCGTTCGGGAAAAGATTGTCCGTCGGCGGTGCTGATGTTCAGACGTAGTCGGCCGGCGCCGGGTCGCGGTTCGGGCTTGTACGTCGTAAGTTCATAGGTTCCGGGCGGTATGAAATCATGGACAAGTGCCTCTCCGTCACGCGTCAATTCATAGGTTCGTTGCGCGTTCGCGAGATAAACCGGTCCAGTGTATTCGTCCCCCGAAAGAGCCAGGCGAACCCGACCGGGAGCGGCATCCCGGGGGGGCGGTGCTTCCAGGGTTACGGAATATCGCCCCCGGGGTAAGCGGGCGTGACGCGCCATGCCGTCCAGGACGGGAATTTCATAGTCACGGTCTTCGCCGCGAAGGTGCAAGGCCGCGGGTAAAGGAGAGCCTCGCAGTACGATCCGCAATTCCCCCGCGGGGAATTCCTCAGCGTCGGGCCGCGCGGTAAGTTCCAGCACGACCGTTTCCCCCGGTTTTACTCGCAGGGTTAATTCCTTCTTGAAATCAAGCGCGGTGTTCATGATCGGATTGTTCCGATTCGGCCACGAAACACGCGGCACCGCAAGCGTTTTTCACGGTGGGCGACTTTTTACCTGGTAAACATATACAACCCTCCTCATAAATTTAACATACTTTATAACCCATTCAAGTATCTCGCTCGTATTTTTACTTACGCCGCGAATTTAGCGCGAAGATGACGCACCGGAATGCTAATATGCAAGCATGCAAACAAAAACGACTTACCGCGACAGTGAACTCTACCGGCTCCTCTATTCGACCTTCCCCCGCCTGCGCCGCATTGAGGAAGAGTTGGCCGAAGCCGACCCGGCGCTTATTTCGCTGTTTATCCGCAATGAACCGGAAAGCGTCTTCGTGCTGGACTACTATTTTCGCCTGTTTACGGAGGAAATCGGCGCACGCATAATAAACGCCCGGGTACTGGACGTCCATGGCCTGGCGGAACTATTCAACTGCCGGGTGGTGCAGTTCCTCAGCGACAATCCGGATCTCGAAAAACCCGACTTCAGCCGCCGCGAAAACGAAGATGCCTACTGGAGACTTCTGGAGGATGATCGTCGTCTGGAGTTGTTTGAGCGCCTGACGCCGGGATATGAAGACGCCTTGTCCGCCGCGTTACTCTTGCGGGACATGAGTCCCGGCGCGCTGAATCGCCTGTACCCTCGCCATGAAGCACGCCTGGTCGAACTTTTTCAGGACCAGGCGTTGTGGGGCCTTTTTTCGGTAAATCCGGATTTGTATGACTGCGTATATGGAAGTTTCGTTCGCCGCGGCGATATTCCCGATAATTTGAATCACTTTTTGCGCGTGACCGTCGATGTTCGCCTGGCGCAATCCTACTCGGCCGAGCTACGCGCCAACCTGGATGCCGAAGGTCGCGTTCCCATGGAACAACTGCTGCATCTAGCCCAGAATCTCCCCGAGGATTCCCTGGAACTGATTCTAGACAACCTGAGATTGGAAGGTTTAATTGAAGGCGATTCCGGTCGGGAAATCATGCGTCTCAACCGGGAGCTGGCGCGAAGAACTCCTTCTTGAAGAACATCTTCTTGATGATGGTCAGTTGGAGTAGGTTTTCAGAAATTCCCGGAACTTATCAACGGGCATGGGCCTGCCCAGCAAATAACCCTGAAGATAATCACACTCGAATTTGCGCAGAAAGTCCTGTTGCGCCGCGGTCTCGACTCCTTCCGCCGTAACTTCCAGGCGCAGGCTGTGCCCCAGAACGATGATGGCCGCCGTAATGGCCGCGGCGTCTTCGTCCTCGGGAATGTCGCGAATAAACGAGCGATCGATCTTGAGCTTGTCGATGGGAAATCGCTTCAAATAAGCCAGGG
>CAZGYS010000091.1:0-14309 GCA_964530305.1 uncultured Leptospiraceae bacterium | reverse complement strand
GTCCAGTATGACCGGGACGTCGGCCTTGCCCAGTTCGCGCGCGACTCGCCAGGCTTCGCGGCCGCCCACGATCGCAATGCGCAGGCCTTGTCGTTTCGCCAGGCGCAGCGCCGCCAGGATATCTTGCGCGCGGTTCGCGTACAAAACGACGATCCCCCGACCATCCAGGAAGCGCCCGGCGGCTTCAAGGTCGCCCTTGCCGGCGGAGAGTTCGCGCATGCGATTCTCGTCGTACATTTTCTTTTCGCGGCGATAGTAACGCGCGTCGTTTAGAAGATCGCGCAACATGGTGATTGCCGCGGCCCTTGAGCCGCCCGCGCTGCGTCCGGCCCTCGCTCCCAGCTGGACGTGCAGCGCCATGCTCTCCTTGATGACCCTTGCGTGCCGTCCCGTAAGATCGGCCCAGAGGGATTGTCCGGCTACGACGCCGCCCAGGGGTACGCTGACGACGGATGTAATGCCGCCCGTTCGCGCCACGGGAAGGACCATGGCCGCCGGGTTGAAGCCGTCGACCGCGCGAAACGCCGCGCGAATCGGATTGGATGAACCGTAGTTGTCGCGTGAACCGCGTACGGCCCAGATCTCAACCAGTCCCAGCGAGGTGGCGACGTCAATGAGGCCGGGCGTAATGGTTCGTCCTCCGGCGCTGACGATGCGCGCATTGCGTGGAATCCGAATATTCGCTCCCACCGCGACGATTTTTTCGCCCTTGATCAGAACATCTCCGCGTTCATGGACGGTTCCTTCGCCGGTATGTATTCTTGCGCCCGTTATGGCGATGGGCGTGCCGTCGTTCGCGTTCGTGGCGGTCCCCATGAGCAGGATGCCCGCGGCGATTACCGGCGGGACGCAATAACGAAGCCGGGGAAGTTTCATTGGTTGAGTCCTTGCGCTTTCGGTAATTTGTTTACTTCAAAATCGCTGCGCGGTTTTATTTCGCTTCCGTAACCTTCTTTTTGCCGCAGCATTGGGATGCCGTCTATATAAACTTGTTCGGCTTTCGCGTAGATGCTGAAAGGATGACGAGACCATACGACCAGATCCGCCATCTTGCCTGTTTCGAGCGATCCGGTTTCCTTATCAATTCCCAGGGCCCAGGCGGGATTCAGCGTGATCCAGCGCAGGGCCTGATCCTCGGTTAACTTTAACCCGGCGCGAAGACCGTGGTGATAACCCATGGCCGCCTTCTGATTGAGTCGTTGAATGTCGAGAACGTCGTCCGAATGAATTATGGCGCGGCCGCCCGCGGACGCGATGAGCGCGGCGTTCTGGGGCAGGGCATCCTGTGCTTCGATCTTAAAGCCGTACCAATCCACCCAGGTGGAAACGCTCACTTGCTTCCTTGCCAGGACGTCGCGAATCTTATAGGCTTCCACCGCGTGGTGAAACGAACGTACCTTGAAGCCGAATTGCCGTCCCAATTCAAGGACGCGAATCATCTCGTCCGCGCGATAGCAGTGCACGTGCAGTAGAATTTCGCCGTTCATGGCCGCGATCAGGGTTTCGAGGCCCGGCTTGCGCGCGGGCGATTTCGGTTTCTTGCCGGTTCGTTTCTTGTTCCAGGCGCGAACGGCGCGATTGTACTTATGGATTTTTTGCCTGTGAGCGCGGGCTTTCTCAAAATAAGAGCGCCACGCGGCCATGTTGCCCATGCGCGTCGAAGGGCGACGTCCGCGGCGGCCGTAAACCCGTTTCGGATTTTCGCCGCAGGCCATTTTAAGACCCGTTGGTGCTCCCGGGAAGCGCATGGCGGCGGAAGAGACGGCGCGATGCAGTTTCAAGGTTGCCGATCGTCCTCCGATGAGATTGGCGGAGCCCGGTAGAATCTGTACGGTCGTAACGCCGCCCCGGACGGCTCTTTCGAAACCCGGATCCTGCGGCCACACGGCGTCCAGCGCGTCGATGTCGGAAGTGTTCGGGCTGGTCATTTCGTTGCCGTCGCTGTGGGCGCGAACATACGGAGTAGGGTAAACGCCCAGGTGCGAATGCGTGTCGATAATGCCCGGGGTTATATACTTTCCGCGAAGATCCATTACGGTCGTGCCGGGAGGCGCGGAAATGTCGCCGGCGCTAATCGCGCGGATGCGTCCCCCGGACATGAGCAGGCTGCCGTCGGGAATGGTTCGCCCGGCCGCGGTCATGATGGTCGCGTTCTTAAAAAGAACGGCATGGGGCCTGCGTTCGGGGCGAACGATGTCCGGAGTCTTATAACCGTAAGCGGAGAATTCCTCCATGGGCTTCGGTGAGCCGTCGTTCGCCCTGGGATTCTTTTTAGCGCTTGCGTCCAGGAGGGCGCATCCGGCGACGCAGGACCAGAAGAGAATTATAATAGAAGAAAGACTGAAAGATGAAGAAACGAAGCGATTCTTGAAACGAGCCGGCATGGCATGCCTCCGCGGAGATATTATCGTCCGGTTTCTCCGCGGAGGCGATTCTTTTTTCGGCTTTAGAACTTACGTGTCTTCCGGATCGATTTTCTCCGGGTAGACGAAGAAGATTCCCGCTTCGCGACCGAAACGGAGGTATTCCTTCAGGCTTACACGCAAGTTGGATTCGCGCTGGGGTTGCTTCAGATAGAAGAACGCCCCCATTTCCGCGCCGTCTTCGCCGCCTTCGGTAATCTCCGTCGGGCAGGCGCGACTCAAGCGACCATAGCACGGATCCGCGATTTCGTGCGAAATCAAAATGGGGCGCACCTGAGCTTCCACAAGTTGATCCGTCGTGCCCGGTTCTCCGTCGGCGATGGCGGCATTGTTCGCCGCCAAAGCCAGTTCGGCCTGAGTGCGAAAGCGCCGCGGCGTAACGGAGCCTTCGGTAAGATACGAATATCTTACGCAGCCTTCTTGCTTGCGCTCCACGGTCAGCGTTTCCATGAACAATGAGTTTCCGGCTTCAATGGTGCGTAGTTCGCCCGTCCCGAAAATCGTCGAACCCTGGATGTCCGCGACGGACATGGTTGCCTGCAAGGCGATTGCGCCGTGCCCTTGCACTATGCTGTCGCACAAAAACAGGGACGCGGGCGATTCATTGAAAAGGATTTCGCGCGTAAGCGCGCGAAAGACCGAGACTTTCAGATTCTCATTGTCCAGGCCGGGCGTGGTCGTCAACGTATCGGTTTCCACCGAAATCGCCGCGGCGGGTCCCAGAATACTGGAATGGGAAACGCGTAGTTCGCTCAAGTTGCCGGACTTCACGGTAACCGTACCCTCAATCATCAGTCCGTCCATTGATACGCGTCCGGGATTCTTACTGTTGGCCGACGCGCTGCCCGTAATGGAGATGTCGCCGTTGATGTGCGGTCGCAATCCCTCGGCGACGACGCGTCCCGGAATTCGCTCGGCCGCGGTCGTAATGCTGGCCGTCGTGGCCGGCCAATCCGCGGCGATGATGTACAACAAGGCGTCTTCCGGTACTTGAAAGTCCAGGACTTCCGCGTAGCTGGAATTGTCCATGACGCTGATGATCGCGACGGTTTGACCATCGCCGGCGTCGTTTGCCAACCAATCCGTCCAGTTCGTCAGAGCTTCGCCGATGGTAGTATAAAGCCTTTCGCTTCCAACCGGCTGGGGATCCTTCAATACTCCGGCGTGAAAACCGTTCGTATCCCAGTTCAAGGACTCGGGAATGCCGGCCGTCGCCGTTTCGCGGCGATTGTACGGCCCGCCGCCTACGTCCCCGCTGAATCCGTACGCGAAGTTTACGCGAACGTCCGCGGGATCGAAGCCGTCGGCGAAACACAATCTTCCCAGTACCGGATCGATCATCGCCTTGATGGGCGCGATCGTGTCCACGGGATCCACGCTGATGGGCGGTCCCTGGTTTTCCACGTATTCAGTGTAGGTTTTTGAAGCCTCGGGGCGAGTCCAGTCGCGAAGATCCCCGGCCAGTAGTTCTTCCGGAGGAATCTTGACCCCGTCGGCGAAGACCTCGACGACGGGATTGTTGACGTCGAAAAAGACTCCCTGCGGCGTTTCGCCCTTGAGTACGGCGACGCGAATCGCCTCCAATTCCTCATACAAGGCCTGACGGCGAAGAGTTACGGGCAAATTGATCTCGCCGGCGAACTGTGTAATGTCCGTTTCCGTTTGCGGGATGTTGAACAGAGGCGCATCCAGTCCCAGGGGATTGAATGAGTAACATCCGGGATCTTGCGCGCGGGGAACGGCTCCCTTCATGGTGTAGCTTTGAAGTTGCCATAGAAAGATACCGAGACTGGGGATGTTGTATTTACCCCCGTTCTGAGCCTTTCGCACGTCGGCGGTGCGCGCCAGATTGTCGAAGGGCGTGTCCACCAGTTCCAGCGGATTAGAGCGTCTGATTGCCGCCGTTCGCCCGCTTTCCAGACGAGCGTGATTCATATTCTGAGTCGAGCTCAGGTTTTGAAAAAATTCAACGACACGCGCGTCCCAGCCGGTTGCGTCGCGGGCCACTTGCTCCAGGGCCGACGCCGTGCCCTTGCGACGGCGAAGAGCCAGGGTGTTCGCGATGAACGCGCGTTGGCTGTAGACTTCCGGATTGCCGGGATGTAGTCCGCCTACTCCCAGCAAATCGCCTATGTATGAGACGGCCCACTCGTCGGAAGTTTCGATGAACCAGTTGTCATAGAGGTTTTCCAGATCCCCCTCGAACGCCTTGAGTTCGGTCTCCATGAGACCAAGCAGGGCGCGAAGGGGTCGACCTTCCTCTTCGTCTCTACGACGATGTACGGCTGGTAGCAGATTGTATAGTTCTTCGTTTTCGTCCATGGCCTCTTCCTGGATTATTCATCGTTTCCGATTTGCAGACCACGCGAAAGTATAACTCCCGCGGGATCCGGATTGAGTAGCAGTAGTTGCGCCGGTTCGATTACATCGTTTACCAGGCGCGCTTCCAGGGCTTCCAGAATGGGAGTCACCTGAGTTGAGTAGTCGTATACGTTAAGTTTGCCTTTCTCCTTGATGATGGAATAGCCCGTTTCAGCTTCCGGTTCCGTCAAGAGCCACCTTTCGCCTTCTTTTTCCGTGAAAACGAGGGCTTCGGCGGTAAGTTCGGTCAGGGAAAGGGCCGCGAGTTCCGCGTTGAACAACAGGCGAAAAGACTCGCGAATCACGCTGGTGTTCTCGAGCTCTTCTTGTAGATCCAGTTCCATGTTGAAAAGGAGCAGATCATCGCGATAAAGCTGATCCAGATCCACGGCGACGACTCCGTCTACTTCCTGCAGGGCCGCGACGATTTCGGACGCGGTTATCGGTTGCGCGAAAGAGCGAAGAGCGAAGTTGAATCTGTTACGCAGTACGGCTTCCGCCGCGTTCAGTACCGAGTTTTCCTCGAAGCGGGCGTCTATAAAGAGCCGCGCGGCGACATTGAAAAACAAAGGCTGATAGGAATCGATTTGCACTTGCTGAAAAGGGCTTTGAGCCGCGTTTACGGCGGCGTTCAAGTTTACGTGCAAAGCCGAGTCGGTGATGACCGCTTCGCCGTTTTCCCCGGCGACGGTGAGATGTACCAGGTGTACATCGTCGATTTGAAAATCGGTGGAGGCGGCTTTGCCGATTCCCGCGAAAGAGCGCGCGAAGTCGGCGAAGTCCGTCAACGAAACGATTCGATCCAGCGTTTGTACCGACAACGGAGTCCTGTCGCGCGCCGTATCGAGGGTCTCGGAGTCGGCGCCGCCCGAGGAACTCAACGGATTCGTTACCGCGCTGATGCCGGGCGGGCGCGTCTGGAGAATTTGCAGGGCATTGGCGGCGACAACTCCGCCCAGGCCTATTCCCTTGCGATATACGGCGATTACGTTTTCCTCGCCCGTGGGCAATCGTTCGCCGTTGATTCCGTCGCCGAAAAGCACGCGGGTGGTACCGTCGTCGTCGATTCGGACGGAATACTTTTGATCTCGCGGCCCCAGGCTGTGCAGGGAATCGGCCTCCGTCCAGAGCACGTCATTGACGCGAATTTCCAATGTGCTCCGGGTGCCGCTCGCCGTGGCGGCTGAAACATAAGTAAGGGGCGGTTCGCGCAGAGCGAAGACCTGGTTGGCGATTGAGTTATCGCCGCTACCTAGAATCTCCTCGACGGTTTCGCCGTCCGACGCGGTGACGATGTTGGCGTTGATGATCACCGTCGCCGGGTCGAAGCTGAATTGAAGCGGCGCGTTAAAGACCAGGGTACTGTATTTCTGGCTTTGCAGCAAAGTCCGCATGACGGCGATTTCACTGAATTCCTCATCGTCTTCCGCCGCCGGGATGATGTCGAAGATGTCGATTCCATCGGGTTGCACGACGGTTCCGCTGAATCCCGTCAGGCTAATCAACTTCCATTCTTGATCGCCGTCGACGTTGAGCGAAGGTGTCTCGAGGACAACCAGAATATCGCCTTCGCCGAGGGTGATGCGCTGGGAGCCGTCCGTGGACAGCATGTTCACGGAGACGCCTTCGCGTACCTGGACTCGGCTTCTTTTACCGCGCACGATAATTTGCTTACCTGAATTTAGGTCCACGGCGAGCCCGTCGAGTTCGATGCGATCGCCCTCAATGGGACTCGTTCGCGTGATCGGTTGTTCGACTACCGGGAGCTCCTCGCTTTCCATGTAGACCGTGGTTTCGCGTAAGCCGAAGTTCTGGAGATTCGTATTGTCCGTCAAATCCAGACGCGAAATCTTAGCATTTATCTGAAAATCCTCACGCACTACATCGGTGGCGGCGCTGATTTCGTAGAAACCCGGCACGTTCTCGTCTTCGAGCAGAACGAACCCGGGGTTGACCACGCGGGGAAAGACGCCGTCCAGATCAATCTGAGAGGCGGCGTTTTCAAAGCCGGGCCATTCCGTGGGAAACCACGACGGAGTAGGCGGCAACAATTGCGCGGCCGGGTCTCCCGTCGCGGAATCATGCAGGCGAATGGCGTCGGTACCCGCGGAAAGTACGCGAAGACCATCTAGAGTATAGATCGCGTCCTGGACCGGACTGGTATGCAGAGCTACAGTCTGAAGCGTCGCAAACGTTTGGGCGCCTCCCGATTGCAGGGTAAATTCTCGAACGGAGCCGTCGTCATTAGCGGCGAGAAAGCGTTCCGGTTTTCCGTCTACGTCGGTTTGCGTCGGGAAAAAGGCGACTTTCAGAGGCAGAGTATTGAATACTTCAAACTCATCGACCTGAGTATTGCCGGTCAATTCCCACATGCGAAGCTTGGAATCGCCTCCGGCGGAAAGTAGATGTGTTTCATTCGCGGACAAGGCGATGTCGGTTACCTGAGCGTTATGCCCCGTCAATTGGGTCAGTTCCGCGCGCGTCGCGGCATCCCAGATGCGAACGGTTTGATCCGCGCTCGCGGAATAGACTCGGGTGCCGTCGCTTTTGAATAGAATGGACTGCACGGCCGCTGAATGACCCGTAAAACGCCCGTTTTCCGTGCCCGCCGCGGCGTCCCAGGCGATGAGCTCGCCGTCTTCGCCCGCGCTGATGATGCTGAGGCCGTCCGGAGCAAAACTAACCGCGCGAACGACGCCGGTATGCGCGGCGATGTTCAAGAGCTCGGTGCCCGCCGCTATGTCCCAGACGCGAACGGTTCCGTCTTCTCCGGCGGATACGATTTTCGTGTCGTCGGGCGAAAGGGCGACGTCGCGAACGGGTCCCGTGTGCCCCTGAAGTGCGCGAATATGTTCTCCATTGGAGAGGTCCCAGATTCCGATGCGGCCATCGCCTCCCGCGGAAACGAAGTAGTCGGAGCTATTGAAAAGAGCCACGCCGTATGTCGTGATATTTAAGAACGCCAGTTCCGCTTGTTGTTCCAGGGTCAGGCTGTCCCACTGAACGGCGGATTCGCCGAACAGTGAGGTGGATGCGCGAAATGCGTAGGTTTTCGCGGGCTCGACGAAAGCCGTAAAACTTAAGGGCTCGGTCCATGTTATCAGGGTCGTGTCGTCGGTATCGTCGGTTTGAACCTCGGCCACGGTTCGCGCGTTCCAATTCACGGGTGAAGAAGAATCAGCGATAACGATCTTATCACCCTTTTGCAGTCCGGTACTCGTGCCCGTCAGATAGATTCCGGTGGAACCCGTCTCAATTGTTTGTGCGCTCTTGAGGCGAGGTCGCAGCTCGTTCCAGTCAAGCCGAGCCTGGAAATCCTCCAGGGTTTCAAATGTCCGCGGTAGTTCATCGCCTTCCGGAATACTCAGGACGCCCGTTCCGCGCGCAACCGTGACTTCCGCCGGCGAGTCCGGAATATCCTCGACCGTAAACGCCAACGCCGCGCTGGCCGCGACGCCCGGTTTCAATTCGTAGCCCAGGCCACGCGCCTGCTCCAGCACGGAGCGCCTTTCAATGGCGGTTCGAATGTAGCCTTCGTTCGCGATTCGCTCCTGATAAAAGCCGAGAACGTCCAGCGTGCTGGCCCACGCGTCCAGCAAGGCGACGGACGCGTCTTCGCCGGACCGCGCGCTGAGGCGCGAAAGCGGTTTCTCATCGGGCGATTCGCCGGGAATACTGAACGAGGCGATGCCTTTGAGCATGCGCTCCAGAATTTCCGGTTGCGTTCCCGGGCGATACTGGAGCTGTGAGAGTCCCGGCCTGTTAAAATGTCGGGTTGTTGTATCTTCTTCGCCTTCGGCGAAAGGGTTCGACGAACTCATATTCCGCCCTCCATGATGAATTCAATTTTACCGTTCTCGGGAGCGTTCAGATCATTATCCAGGCGAATGATTTCCAGCTGATCGAGAATAATGCGACCTTCATTTAGATCCGTTCTAGAAGTAGAGCCGAAGCGACCGAATTTTACGGTGTCAATCCAGTCTACGCCGGTTATGGCCATGGCCACCTCCGTAACGCGACTCAAATAAACGGTCTGACCGAAAGTGAAATTGTCCGGGTGAAAGAACGCGCGATTCCCGTCGTCCAGGATGCCCGTGCTGAATGCCCGGAGCAGTTCGGTCTTAATTTCGCTTCGTAGAAACGTATCTCCGACGCGAACACGCAAGATAATGTCAAGGGCCGCGAAACGCGGTTCGCGAATTTCGAGATCGTGACCCGTCATGCGAAAGGGGTCCAGGAAGTCTTGGATTTCATTTTTGAAGGCGTCGTCCACGGGTCGACCCAGGCGACGGTCCAACGAAATGAATACGCTATGCCAGCTACCCGTCCATCGCATTCGCGCGCGCGCTTTCTGAACTTCCGGATGCCGTTCCGTGATCTCGATGTAATCTTCCTCGGTGACGGCCCTTTCCTGCGTGCGAAAGGCGCGAGGAGCATGTAACTGGACGTGCTCGATGGTTTCCGGTTCGACACCGCCTAGAGCCGACATGGGATTGTAGACGGTGTTTATGCCGTCGAGGGTCGTAACTACGTGAGTGATAGCGCCGGGACCGACATTGCCGATACGTCCATTGCCGATGCGATAGGTGACGTCAAAACGGGTTCCCGCCGGCGGACGTTTGCCGAGAATGTTGTCACCGAAGCGAAGTTTCGCCGCTTCATTGTCTTCGGTTTCCACGACGAATTCAGTGGCGAAGCGGTCACTGTTCAGTAGATCTTTTCGAGCAACCCAGGTTTCGCCGGTGGTCGCGAGTTTTACGGCGGGCTGAGTCAGGCGATGATCCTGATTCAGTGCCTGCGTGACGGAAACCTTGCGCGCCGCTTCGTCGTCGTAGGGCACGGTCTGAGTGATGTTGCCGTGACGCAGTTCCGGGCGATACGTGCCCGTATCGGGCGCTTCCGGGGGATTTAATGTTTCGTTCGTTAGAGTAAGGCCGTGATCAACCAGCACGATATTTCCCAGCGCGGCGGTTACCGGCTGAATCGTGCCGTTGCCGTCTATATCGATTTCGCCTATGCGAAGATCAAAGGGGAGGGCGTCGTCCTGGTTCCATTCGATTTCCAGCACGTCGACGCCGCTCGGGTAGTCCGTACTGGTAAACAGCTCGTCCTTGCGGCGAATGGGAGCGGTTGTAAGCCGAACGGCGTGACGAAGATCGCGATCCGCGTCGGCGGCGTTACCCGTTTCCGGGCTGATCAATTCCTGGAAAATAACTACATCGCCCTCATTCAGAATGCCGGTCAGCGAATCCGGCGTTCCCGGAGGCAGGCGAAGAACGGCGCTCGTCGAACCCGCCGCGAGAACTCCGTCCGGCTCACCCCAGGCATACAGCGCCATTTCGTTTCGCGCGGAGAGAAGGGTAAGGTCATGCAAGGTCTCAAAGACCTGGGGTGCGTCAATCAGGACGCTGGAAAGGTCCTCGGGATCGATAATAGTGGACTGTCCGAATACCGTCGTGAGCATTTCCGTGCCCGCGTTGAGAATCGCGCTATCCGCGGCGGCGTCCACGTAGAGTGCCATCAAGGTTCGAGCGTTGCATCCGTCATGCATGGGATAATCCAACAAACGAGCATGGCGACGAACGGAAACGCGTTTGCGAGCCGTATTCAAATAGGCTTCCGTTGCGACGGCGTCTTGAAAATAGCTCTGCTTATCCGCGGCGTAAGCCAGCAGTTCGACGATGGTTACGCCTACGTCCGCCGGGTTTCGCTCGGTCCACTCCGGCAGCAGGGCCGACATTCGGTCCAGCATTAAGCGGCGAAAGCCGGTATAGTCTTTCGTCAAGTAGTCGATGGGCGGCGAGTCAGGGACTTCCGTGCCCGTTTGCTCCTCGGTCAGGCAGTCGAAATCACGCGGACATTCGGCCTTGAAGGTAAAGTCGACTTGCGAAAGAATCAAATCGAATCCCGCGGGAGGTTCTTCGCTGCGTCGATCCCGCGTGAAAGACAGGTTGTAGACGGAAAAATCCCCCGCGCGATCCACTTCCACGGTTAGAATCGTTCGCGTCGCGTCGATGGTTATGTCCACGGCTTCGATACCCTGGATTTTATCGCCGCCGGATATGCGAATATTCTCGTTCGTCAGGATCGTCGTCGGTTCATCGCCCACGGGAGCACGCATGGGCTTCAGAAGGAAGACATTCAGGCGACGCTGTCGCAGCTCCTGTACCGGCTCGTCGAGATCGATTACTTCGAGGTAATCGATGGCGTTGAGCGTACTCTCGAGGACTTTACGTCGACGTGTTTCGTTTTTCGTATTGAATTCCATGATTTAACCCATTACGCCGCCGAGAACTCAAAGGTTTCCGTCTGTCGTTGTTGATTTTGTTGAACTATGTATGATACAGTAACGATGATGGTCGAATCGTTCGCCTCAACGCCTACGTCCTGTAGCTGGATGAGTTCGCCCATGTATTGCTGCAGCGAACCCTGAATGAGAAACTGCGTCGTCGTCGCCAGCTCGGGACTGTTGGGCGCGAACACCAGTTGCATCAAACCGGAACCGAAGTCGGGCCGATTGACGCGTTCGCCCGGCTGAGTAAAGAGCACCTGCTCGATCATATCGCGTATATGGCGATTGTATTCGGCTTCGGCCGTAAGACCGCGATTGTCTATGCGAAACGGATAACTGATGTTCATGATTTCTTCCTTGTTTGATTCGCCTTCTTTATGAGTGCTTTATTTTCCTTCAACGGTAGCGCTACCGCCGTGCGCCGATGCGATGTTTACATCATCGCCCGGTGGAGTACTGATCGCCTTGCTGTCGTCGAGTAATATCGGATCACCGCCTACCGTGATGGTCGTAGACGCTTTAAGCCACTTTGCCTCCATGCAAGTGGGTCCAACCGGAGGCACTTGACTGCATCCCGAAACCGTATAGGATTTCGTCTGGATCGCTACACCCTGACCGTTGATTTTAACCTTGGAGCTGTACTCCGCGGCTTTCACTTCGCCGCCGTGCTTGCATTTCAGCGTCCCTGATTTAGTTATGAGTTTTGCCATTATTTACTCACCTTGAAGTTGTCGCCGTTCGCGCTGAACGTGCCTTTGGCGTCAACTTTACTACCTTCGAGCAGGATGTTACCCCCTTTCGCGGTGATGTCGCCACCTGATAGTTTTATTGGATCGCCTTTTAGTTTCAGCTTGCCGGCATCTATTATTGTTTCGCCTGAGCCTTTTAGCTCCAGGTTCTGTCCCTGGATGGAAGCTTTTTGACTGGCTTTCGCATCGATTGAGTCCTCCGTGATCGTAATCGTACTGCTTCCATTCTTTATCGTTATCGTTTTGTTGCTTAGTTCAACATTCATATCATCTACAGTGAGGCTAACTCCTTTGGCTTCATCGATCTTCAGGGTCATTTTCTCGGTCTGGATGATGTGGCTTGTGTGAGTCTGAGGTTTTGCTATGATCGATCCTGAATTTTGGTCAGGCCAGAAGCAGCCGCTCCAAATAGGATAACTCATATCACCGCGCTCGAATTCAACCCAGACCCAGGAATCCTTGGGCGGAATGAAAGCCATGCCGAGCTCTTTTCCAGCGTAGGGAAAGCTGGGCATGGCCCAAACTAATATACCTTCGTTGACGGTGGGGACATGAACCTGGAGTCGTCCAAGAGACTGTTTATCTGCCGCCGACTTTACAATACCGCGGTGTTTACCTATTATTAATGGTTTTACTGCACCCATGATGATTTCCTGTGTTTAGTTGATGTCTCCTGAATTCGTAAACCTGCCGTCGCGCGCGAGAGTAAAGTTCTGAGTATAGGAGCCTTCCCTAATATTGTGAGTTACCTGCGCAACGCGATACTTCCCATCGTAGTCTATGCCGACGCCGCCGATTTTGACGGTATCGCGCGCGCGCAGGACGCCTCCATAGCGACTCGTGTCCAGGTTGCCCGTAAGTTTTATCGATTTATCAGCGGAAAGATCCTGAGCGCCGGAGGCTGATGCTGTTGCACGCGTGAAATCCGAGGCCTGTGAAGGGTCCTGTAGTTCCTGGCGAATCAAGTTGCGGGCATATACGAGCGTTGGAAAAAGCGCTAATAAGTTCGGGCGTATAGCAAAGGGACGCGATGGTAATGCCCGCTTAGTTTTAGGGTCGAGGACCTTGGTGGATTCCGTTTTTACCATGGTCGGATCGTCGACGACCGTAATGTTGTTTACATTTGTTGCGGCTCCCATGTTTGCGCGCATGCCCGGTTGTCCGAAGCCGAAAGTTCGCGGCGGCCCAAAATACGCGGTACTCAGGCCTGGCGCGAGTCCGGGTTCCACGAAAAATACATACCCCAGATGTTTCGCAAGCCTGCTGAGGAATTCGAAGTCTGTTTCGCGCTGTTGCATTTCGAAGTTATCAATCAGGCCTCCGCGGGTTTCATTCTTTGAGAGTTTGACAACCGCGGTCATCCCGAATCGAATGTATTTCGCGAGCACTTCCTGCACGATATTGGATTCCGTCCTTTTCTGGTAGGGCTTTACGACCTGCTTGCGAGTCATATAGAAAGTCATGTCTTCGCCCTTGATCGTAATGCGTCCCGCGCCCGGCTTTTCCGAAGGCTGCATTTCGACGTGGGTCATGACGCCGTCGATCAATACGCGCGGAATTCCGTTAACGGCCGTCGTCAGGATGATGCGATTTCCGGCTCGCGCGGAACCCAGCGTGATGGGGAGGTAACCCAGTAGAGACTGGGGACCGCTTCGCCCAGCGCGAATTCTCAACTCGAAGGCTGAAGGTTTGTCTTCGAAGGATTCTATTTTTATCTCCTCGAACAAGTCCGCGAGCAAGGGCGAAGGCGTCGGAATAGTTCTTCCGCTCCATATCGCTAGTTGTATGCCCAGTCCGATCATAATTGCTCTCCCGGTTGATTTCCTTACGTGAAGTCGGGTACGGGTACGCGAATTACCTTACCCGGCTCACGCAACAGGTCGGTCGGGTTCAGTACGTCGTTCGCGTCCGCCACGCGCCAGTACAGCTTTGAATTTCCATAAGCCTGATTGGCGATTTGATCCAGACGTTCGCCCTGGTTTACTACGAGGCGTCCGAGTTCCTGCTTCGTATTGCCGCGCGGCAAAAAACGACGGGTTTTATAGATGATTTCGCGTCCATCCGCGGCGGTGAATTTCGCGTTGGGTAGGTTCAAGTATCTGCTTTCACTATCAAACATTGTATAACTCCTTCGCTTAGAAATTCAAGTTACTGTCTACGCTGGTAACTCTGGACATGGCTTCTTTTACCAACTGATGAGTAAGAAACATATAATAGCCCGGATGGAAGATTCCGAAATCATTGTAGTTAAGAACTTGCATACTGATATTTACTTTAGCCTGAATGGGATTCAACTTGGAGTCATGTATCTGCTCCGTTATGGAAAAGCTGTTAAGCTGAACGGGCAATACTCGTTTGGAACCCCAGATAAACAGGGTCAGGACGGAAGTTGGGGGAACAATTTCCACGGAGCCGAGAAACGAAAGAACCGTATTCGCGATGACCTGTGTACTGCTCGGATAGACCAGCAGCTCCAGGGCCGCT
>CAZGYS010000090.1:0-14313 GCA_964530305.1 uncultured Leptospiraceae bacterium | reverse complement strand
GGTCATGCATCGTGCCGAAAAAAGCCGGATTGGCGAGGGTCGTGGGAGCGTGATTCATGAGATGAATCTCCAGGCCGCGATTTTCGGCCTGATGAATAAAGGGGGAATAGGGCGCCGATTGGGAAATGGGCTCCGCGAAAACCAGGGTTACCGTGGCCGTGGAACCGGACATGCGCGGCGAAGCGTATTCCGTATTCGCGAAGCGATAGCCGGGCGCGCGCTCAATATGCCTCTTCACGTCCGCGAAAACGTCCAGCACGGTCTCGGTCACGTGTCCCGGTTCCAGGGGGGCGTCCTTGAGCGTACCGTTGAGCAGAATCGCCGCGGATTGTATGTTTTCCGGCGGCGTTTTCACGCGGACCTTGAATGAGTTGCGATTGGCCGCTCCCATGGCTTCGACGCGATAAATCGCCTCGACTTCCTTTACCTTGCCGTCCGCCGCCAGGATTTCCTTGAAGCGACAGGCGACGACCAGGTCGTTGAAGTCGTAGTCGCCCCGGGAAGGAAACAGATCCTCGAAACCGATGTAGGCGTCCTGATTTTCGGCGGGAAAATAGCGAACGAAGGCCCGCGCGGCGTCGTTGGGAAAGGCGTCGTTGTTGTCGGTGATGCCGTCGCCGTCGGTATCATCGCCCATGGGCACGTTGCGAATGTTCGAGCGGTCGACTACCTCGGGCGGGTTCACCGTTACCGTGAAGACCACGTCGTTGAAGTCGTGATCGCTGTTGATGTCCCGGCGAAGGTCCTCGAAGCCCAGCACGATGCGCTGTTCGCCTTCATGCCAGAGCATGGCCAGGTGCTTGCGCAGTTGCTGGTCCACCTCCGGATTCAGGGAGGGCAGACTGAAATAGGTTTGCCGCTCGAAGTCGATGCCGTTGCCCTTCCAGCCGTCGGCCACAATCCAGAAGCCGATGCGCGTGCCCGCGGGAAAGCGACCCAGCTTCACCGTATCGCCCGCCTTCAGCCCGCCGCCGCTGCCCGCGTAGGAGGCGTTGGGAAAGACCGTGATCTTGTTCACATCGGCCGGCGTGCGGGGCGGGTTGTCGTCGGTGTATGTGAAATAACCGAAACTATTGCGATACCCGGCGCCTTCGTGAATGAACGTTACCCATACATCGCCTTCCTCCGTGAGCAGAATGCCGGGGTCCAGGCCGTCCAGCAGGTATTCGGGATGCGATTGATACAGGGGACTGGACTCGGGCAGGGCGGCATTGATATCCGCCAGAAATCCGGGCGATAGGGCGATGGGCGTAGCCAGGCTGTCGGGCACGCCGTAGTTGTCGAACTCCAGGGTCTCCCGGCGCTGTTTCAGGCGATTGGTTGCGCCCGTCGTATACAGGGCGATGGTTTTCGTGGGAATTCCCAGGGCGCTGACCCGGGCGAAAACGTCCTCGCCGATGAAGAATCGCACGGGAGCGCGAAAGCGACCGTCCACGCCGGTGGTGCCCTGTAAAAGCGTCCGACCCTTGCCGGTATGAATGCGTACATGGGCTCCCGCATAGGGTTCGCCTTCGGCGGTAGTCACCGGAATGTCCGCGAAAGCGTCGATGATCGTGCGAAAGTCAAAGTCCGCGGGCACTTGCAACATGCTCATGTTCACCTCTCCGGACGTCGGAGTCGGCGGCGGTTCGCTCGAGCCGCTCGTTTCCAGGGGAGGCGAAATGAGCGGTAGCGCCAGGAAAGGCGCGTCCTTTTGCTTGTTGCAGCTTGAGAAGATCAAGGCCGCCGTGAAGGTCGTCAGGATTGCGTATAAAATAGTACGTGGCATCGCATTGCTCCGAATCAGGATTGTGTCCGGACATGAACCGGCTCCTGGTTCAATGCAATAGGCGTGCCGGCGGCGAAGAGGAGCAAAGCCGCGCGAAAGGCGAAATATAAGCCGCCCTATCTCAATTGGATCTCAAGGATGGACGGGATTCTCAAATTGAGACGAGATCTATTCGGGCGTGACGGGCGTGGTGATCTTGTACTCTTTGATTTTACGATAAATGGACGCGCGCGAAATTCCCAGCGCCGCGGCGGCCGCGTCCTTATTGTTGTCCGCTTTCAGCAAGGCTTCGCGAATGGACTGCTTCTCGATTTCCTTCATGGACATGGGGGCGCCGGCGGACGGCGTCGGCGTGTCGGCGGGTTTGTCTTCTCCGAGAGGGGGAGTCTTCACGGCGGGCGAAGGCGAAGACGACTGGGCGTCGCCGTCTCCATAACTCAGGATTTCGTAGGGCAGATCCCCCGCGTCGATGAAGTCCGCTTCGGCGAACAGAACCGTGCGATGAATGATGTTGCGCAGTTCGCGGATGTTGCCGGGCCAGTAGTATTTCTCCAGCAGTTCCAGGGCAACGGGCGTTATGCGCGTAACGTCTTTCTTTTCGAGTTCGGAGAAAACCTCCAGGAAGTGCCGGCAGAGCAACTGAATGTCTTCCGGTCGCCTGCGCAGGGGCGCCAGCTTCATGGGGACTACATTGAGGCGAAAGTACAGATCTTCGCGCAGGGTGCCGTCTTTGACGGCCTCGGACATATTGCGATTGGACGCGGCGACGACGCGCACGTCGACCTTGATTTCCTTTCCGGCTCCCACCGGTTGAATGGTGCCTTCCTGCAGGAATCGTAATAACTTGACCTGGGCCTGCGGGGGCATCTCCGTAATTTCATCCAGAAACAGCGTCCCTTCGCGCGCCTGTTCGATCAGGCCCTTCTTGTCCGCCACGGCGCCGGTAAACGCGCCTTTTTTGTGGCCGAAGAGCTCCGACTCGAACAGCTCGGCCGGAATGGCGCCGCAATTGATGATGACGTAGGGTTTGCCCTTGCGATGGGAACTTTCATGAACGGCGCGAGCGACCATCTCCTTGCCCGTGCCGCTTTCTCCCTGAATGAAGCACGTGGCCGTACTTCCCGCCACCTTGCGAATGGTTTTGACCAGCTCCCCGTGAGAATCGCCCCGACCGACGATGCCCTTGAAATTCTCCGGTACATCATCGTTATTGCCGTCGTGACTGGAGTCGTTTCCGGATTCGTCCTTCCACGTTTGCGTTCCCTGCTCCAGGTGGGCCAGGCGTGCCCGGGTACCGGTGCGCACCTGAAAGAAGGCCCAGGCTTTTTCAATGGTTTCCACGATGGCGGGAACATCGGTCTGTTTCTGAAGAAAATCGAAGATGTTCAGGTGCAGGGCCGATTCGGTGATCACTCGGTCCAGTTGGCCGGACAAAAGCAGAATTTGATAATCCCGGTCCGGGTGCTCCACCGCCCGAATCAAGTCGATGCCGTTCATGCCCGGCATGCGATAATCCGTTACGATGACCGCGATTTCGGAGTGCTTCTCGTTGATATAGTCCAGCGCCTCCCGGGAATCGTGAAAGGCGATGCACTCGAGTCCGGATGAGCTCAAGAAAGGTTTCAAGAGAACCTTGAGCATGCGCGTGAATTTATCATCATCATCGATGAGCAATAGTGAATACTTCATGGGCGGCGAAAGGCTCCGATGATCGTCGGAGTATTCATTATGGTAATGATGATGGATACGAAGGCAAGAAAAAAAGCGGCGCCGAGAGCGCCGCGATGGTTTTTAATCGGTGTGCATGGCTTCGAAGTCCTCATCGGACAGGAAGCGCACGCGGCCGTTTCCCGTTACGCGAAGGCCCGTCCAGGCTCGATTGGTTCGGGGGTCCTCGCCGGGATAGGAATGTTCCGCGGGTTTTCCCGCTTGCGTCGTTACGTAATCAATCAACATGTTCTCAATCATCTTGTTCCTCCTTATACAGTTCCTTCATCTTTCAACGCTGCGCGGGAATACGCGTCGCGCTCGTCGCAGGCTTCGCGTGAGCAGTATCAGGGCCGCGCAGACGAGCACGATCCCGATGTCGGTCAGACCGCGTACCAGGGCCAGATAGACGATGTCGCTCCAGCCGGCGAAACCGCCGCTCCAGGACACCTCCAGGGGCCACAGCAGCGAAACGCTCCCGCTCGTCAGCACCGCGTCGGCCAGGACATGGGACAGCAGGATCGTCAGAATCGCCGCGAAACCCATGGACGGCAGTCGACCTCGACGCACGAGCCACCAGGCGATGCCCGCCGCCGCGACACAGAACAGCAAGCTGTGGCTGGGACCGCGGTGCCAGATCATGCCGTTGCCGGTGAATACCAGGCCGACCAGGATGTCCAGATCCGGCAGATTCGCCAGCGACGTAATTGCCGCGGCTTTCTTCCAGCTCCACGCCTCCTCGTTGGGACCGGCCATGATTTCGTTTACGGCGAAACCAATGGCCGTGTGTCCGGTGGGGAAAGGCATCTCACAAGCCCTCCATAACGGGCGGTTGCGTCGAGCGAGCCTGATTGAGGCGCGCGACGAAGTCCGTGTTCTTTAACCACTGATCGATTATACTTAATCGAATGCCCAGGATATGAGCGCACGCGATGGGCGAATAACCCCGCGCCATGAGATTGAGGGCGGTCTTCTGAGTAGTCTGATCTTGCATTGTCCGTCTCCCGGCGAAAATTGTTTTGCTCGGAAAGGGGAATTGCAATCTTCGTGCCTGGCGAAAACGCGTTGAAAATCGCCTCGTGAACGCCGGAGCGTCTCAGATTGAGACGGAATCGCTCGCGCGAGACTCAAAATGCGATGCCGGCTCCCCGGCACGTACGAGGGCACGACCGGGACACGGCGGGAGATGCGACGAAAAGTCTTGCGTTTCCCAGGGGCTGTGTCAGCCTGCCCGCGATGACTTCGCGCGCTCATATGTCCGCTCTGACGGGCTTCCTGCTGGTCGCGGCGCTGTTCGTGCTTTCGGCGTGTGACAGCCGCAAGAACGTATTCGACAGCGCGGACGCGAACCTGGCCTGCCTGGCCGCCGCCGATTGCGGAACGGCTGCTCGTGGTACGCGTTTCGGCATGATCGGAGACAGCTGGACGGATCTCCTGCTGGGCGTCCCCGCCATTCGTACCATGAGTGATTTTCTTCAGGAAGATTACGGATACGGTATTACCCGCGCCACTCTGGGCGGTCAGACCCTTCGCGTCGCGCTCCAGACCGGCTTGCACTACCGCGTAATTGATACCGCCGGTCCGGATTTGAAATACATGCTGCTTTCCCTGGGCGGCAATGACCTGAGTTTCAACGCGGCCGCCTTTACGGCGGATCCCGCGGCGGAACGCCAACGCGTATTCGACGAGATTCGCGCGAACCTGTTGCAAATGATCCGGGACGGCAACAACTACAAGATCAGTAAGTGGGGCGGCGGACCGCTGCTCTGGATCATTCACGGTTACGATTATTCCAATCCGGACAATCCCTTCGGTACCCTTTCCGTTGAAGGTTGCCGTTCCACTTTCATTTCCCGGGGTTTCACGGACGCGCAGGTGGACGGGGATATTCGCGCCACGCTGGACTTGTACAATACCTGGTTGGCGGAGACGACGGCGTTGGAAGTGAACTTGCGCTATATCGATCTGCGGGGCACCCTGGGAGGCCCGCCCATTTCGGACGTGGGTAATATGTTCGATTGCATTCATCCCACTACGGGCGGGTTCAGCTTGATTACGGCGCGCTATGTTACGTCGCTGGAACTCCTGACGAATAACGAAAGATGAAGAACTATTTTACAGCTCCGCTCCTTCGCGCGCGGTTGCGCGCCGTCTTCGCTTTGAGCGTGTTTGCCGCGCTTTTCCCCGCGTCCGGCGGCTTGTTCGCGGACTCCGATCGCTTCGCGGTACCCATGCGCATCGAGGGCGCGGACCTCTACACCCGGATCTACATCCACGGTGGCGGCACGGAGGATCGCAATGGCGATTCCTACGCCCGCACGCGCTATCTACGCGTGAATGGAGAATACCAGTTCAATAGCTGGCTGGGCTTTAATGCTTCTTTCGGACGTTCCGTTTACGATCGCACGAACGCGGCGCAAATCTGGGAATACGATCGCCTGGGTCTGGGCGTAAAGGCGCGCGGTAAGCTGGGCGCCGGGCCCGGTGCAATCGCCCTGGGCGGCGGACTGAAACTTTTTGATAGAATACGTTCTCCACAACAAAGAGCGGACGTGGACAATGAGCTGTTGTTGATTCGCGGTCACCTGGCCGGAGCCGTTCGCCTGGGCGGAATCGAACTGGGCGTGGAGATTCGACACGAAAGCGAAACCAATGAAAAATTCCGGGAAAACTACGATCAGGAATTTCGCCGTCACTGGCAGTACGGCTTTTCGCTTTCGGTACCGCGCGGTAAGCGCATGCGTTTCTTTTTCGAAACCGTCTACCGTGAGCCGGATGATATCGCCGTGGACGACACGCGCTTCTGGCAATTCTATCCCGGTATTTCCCTGAACCTGAGTCGGTATCTGGAAATTCGCGCTTCCCTGGTCATTCCCGTGCGCAAGGGGTATGAGGATCGGGGCGTGGATTTCGGTTTGATGATTTTCCTGGACTAGGCATTGCCCCGCATCGCCGGTCGCGGCGCAGGCGCCCCGGCTTTCCACTTGACGGTCCGCCGACCGGGACCCGCAGTGAGTCAGGTGGCGGTCAATCTTAAAATCGTCTTGAATATCCAGGGCATCATGCTGATGCTCGTGGCTCTGTTTATTCCCACCGGCATTCCGTTCTCCCTTTACTATGGCGGCGGAGACTGGGTATACCTGCTGCAGGGGGCGGTGCTTACCTTCGCCGTCGGGTTCGCGTGTTTCGCCCTGACCGGATTCAAGCGCAAGGACTACCGCGAAAACCTTCGCCGCCGGGAAGGGTATGCCGTCGTCGCCTTCGCCTGGGTGATCATCTCGGCCCTGGGGGCGTTGCCCTATGTCGTCTCCGGCGCGATACCTTCCTATCTGGACGCCTATTTCGAAACCATGTCCGGGTTCACCGCCACCGGAGCCACCATCCTGGTGGACATCGAGGCCGTGCCGCGCGGCCTGCTGTTCTGGCGGGCCATGACCCAGTGGCTGGGCGGCATGGGCATCATCGTGCTTTCCCTGGCCATTCTGCCCCTGCTGGGCGCGTCCGGCACCAGTCTGTATCACGCGGAGATGCCCGGCCCCGCTCAGGATAAAATTCATCCCCGGGTACAGGGAATCGCCCTGCGGCTGTGGTTGATCTACGTTGTCCTGACGGTGGTCCTGATTATTTTTCTCTTGCTGGGCGGCATGAGTTTTTACGACTCCATAGCCCATTCGTTTACTACCATCTCCACCGCCGGTTTCTCCACGCGCAACGACAGCATCGCCTATTACAATTCGCCGTATCTTCAATACGTGATCATCATTTTCATGTTTCTGGGCGGGACCAATTTCGCGCTCCACTATCACATGCTCAAGGGACGCTTCTCCTCTTATTTTAAGGACGAGGAGTTTCGCTTCTACCTGATCGTTTGCGCGGTGTTCACGCTCATCGTGGCCGGGACGATTTATTTTAATAGCGGCGATGCGCCGGATGGGGAAAAGGCGTTTCGCGACGCGGCTTTCCAGGTGGTTTCCATCATTACCACCACGGGTTACATCACGGCGGACTTCGAGAGCTGGTCTTCGTATTCGTCGTATCTATTTCTCGTCATGATGTTCTTCGGCGCCAGCGCCGGTTCCACCACGGGCGGGATCAAGATGATGCGCATCCTGATGTTGAGCAAAACGGGTCTGCTGGAGCTGCGGCGACTGTATCATCGCCATGCCGTCGTCCCCATTCGCCACAATGGAAGGCGCGTGGGCGATTCCCAGGTCCACGCCGTGCTGGCCTTCTTTACCATGTACATTCTTATCTTCGCGGCGGGGAGTCTGATTCTCGCGGCCCTGGGCATGGACTTTAAGTCGGCCGTGGGCGCGGCCGCCGCCGGCCTGGGATGCGTGGGGCCGGCCCTGGGCAGCGTGGGCCCGGTCAGCAATTTCAGCGAAGTGCCCGACGCGGCGAAGGCCTTTCTGTGCTTCTTAATGTTGTTGGGGCGACTGGAAATTTTTACCGTCTTCGTGCTGTTTTCGCCCGGCTTCTGGCGGACCTAAATTTCAATCGCCTTGTAACCCAATCGTTTTTTCAGGAAGGCCAACAGGGCGAGTACCTCGTTCACGTATTCGGTATTCTTAAGGTTCGTGGGCGAGCCTTTCTTGCGTAAACGCCAATCGTTCAGGGCGCCGGCAATTTCGGCGCTGGTGTTCACATCGCGATAGCTATAATCAAGCTTCAGTCTAACGGAATGTCCCGGGGATGCCTCGGGTTTGAGTTCCTTGACGTCCCGGTTCAGTCTCCGCGACCGGATAAAGGCGATGAGGTGTAATTCACTCGCGGGACTCAAGCCGTACTTTTCGCGTATGTCCGGCCGGGGATCTCGACCCCCATGGGTCCTGCTGTATTCCACGACGCCCCGGGCGATGGATAGTTTAGCGTTGCGCCAGTGGGAGTCCTTGCTGCGTTCGCGGAGTTCCAGGTCCAGTTGGAGCCGAAAACTCGAGGCCCGAGGTACCACGCAGGACGAAAGACCAAAGGCCAGACACGGAAGCAGGAGGAGGCGTAACCGGGAGCGCGTGAAAGAACTCATGGGTGCATTCCGCGCCGCGGCCGCGGCGATGTCAATCCCGGCTTTGAACGCGGAAACCGCTTGCGGCGAAACGGATTGCAAGACGGGATGGCCGTGTATGCTGAAGGGACTATTGACGATAACTCTATTCGCGGCGATGGTCGTTCCCGCGGGGCTGAACGCGAAGCCTCGGACCAACCCCTTCGACATGAACAAATGGCTCTTCACCACCACGGCCTACAGTGGGGACGTGAAGAGTGAAATCGCCCTGCCGTATTCGACGCCCTACGTGGATCCGGCGCGCCCCGAGAACATTACTCTCATCAGCGGCGAAAAAACACAAAAGGGCTCCGGGCCCGGCGGCGGTTTTGAACTCAGCGGCCTGCGGGGCCCCTGGTTTTTTAATGTATACGGGTATCGCTTTCGCGCGCGCAACACCGACGGAGCGGAGCTCTACAATGCAACCCAGACATCCCGCACGACCATCAGCGCGCAAACTTACTACGTAAGTTATAGCTGGCGGAGCGAAAGCAGGATCGTGGAGCCCTTCGTGGGCGCCGGTTACTTCGAGGGGCTGGGACCGCACCTGGAAACGAACATCAGGGGCTGGACCACGTATTCACCCGAGATCAATCGTTATCTATACTACTATAATCAGAACGTTTCCGTGAGAGTGAGCAATCCCTATCCGCAGGTGGGGCTGCGCTTTAAGCTGCCGATTCAGAATTGGTACATCGCCCCTTTTTACAGTTACAGTTTCGAAAGCGCGACGACCCGGGTCGCTTCCCTGCCCGGTAATGTCGTGGCGGCGGGATCGCCCCTGGAGGCGCCGGGTAATATTTACGATCACGTGCTTTCGCGCGCCGGCTTGGATACCCTTCAGGCCTTCAATGTGAAGATCCGCGAAAAGCATTGGAATCAAAGTCCGGGGGTCGAACTTTACATGGACTTTCGCCGTTTTATTTCGCTGCGCATCATCGCCTATCGCAATGTAACCCATGGGCGCTGGCTGGCGCGGGGCGTTTTTAATTTTATGTTCCACCCCAACGTGGGCATTACCATCGCCGGGGTGTACAATGAAAGATACCTGTCGACCCTGCGCTATGCCATGGCGGGGCCGACGGTCGTATTTCAGTTTTAGTGCGATCCTTTCTTCACGTCACGTAACATGGTGTAGGCCAGCAAGGCGGCCACGGCGGCCATGAGCGCGCATATGAGAGCCGTGATCTGCATGCCGTAGACGAAGGCGTCCCGGGAAATTTCCAGCAGAGCCGTTCGCGCCGCTTCCGGTAGTTTTTCGGCCGCTTCCACCGCGGCGCCCAGCGTATCCCGGGCCAGGGCCACCACTTTGGCGGGGATGACGGTCGGCACGTCCCTGGCGAAGGCTTCGCGGTAAATGGCCGCGCCGACGCTGCCCAGGATGGAAATGCCCAGGGCGCCGCCCAGCTCCGCCGCGGTTTCCGCCATCCCGGACGCGGCCCCGGATCTTTCCGGCGGTGCCGCGCCGACGATGAGTTCGGTGGTCAGGCCGAAGACCGGCGCCAGGCCCAGGGAAATGATGACCGAGGCGGAGACGACCACTTCCAGACCGTAGCTGCCGTGACCCACCCAGGTTAGAATCGCCAGGCCAACGGCCGCCACGGCGATGCACAGGCTCAACACGTGCGAAGGCCGCATGTTGTGCGCAACGCGCGGCAGCAAATTCGAACCGATAATGAAGGCCAGGGCCGAGGGCACGGACCACAGGCCGGCCTGAAGCGGCGAAAGATTCAGCACCAGTTGCAAATACTGCGCGACGAACAAAAAGTACCCGAAGGCGATGAACACCGCCAGCACGTTGACTACCAGCGAAGCGCTGAAAGCCGGGATGCGAAACAAGCTCAAGTCGATCATGGGGTCGGACAAACTCTTTTGTCTGCGCGCGAAGAGCCATGCAAACAGCAAGCCCAGGGTCAGCGCCGTCGCGGGGAGCAGCCCGAAGCCGTCCTGGGCCCAGTGCTTGAGACTATAGATGATGGGCAGAATCGACAGAAACGAAAGCCCGACGCTGAGCAGGTCGATGCCGCCCGCTCCGGGATCCTTGTACTCCGGTAAAACGAACGGCCCCAGCACGAGCAACAACAGCATTACGGGCAAGGCCAGCAGGAATACCGAACCCCACCAGAAGTGTTCCAGGACAATACCGCCCAGGACGGGACCGATGCCGCTGCCCGCGGAGAAAGCCGAAATCCACACGGCGATGGCGATGGAACGTTCGCGCGGGTCGTGAAACATATTAAAGATAAGCGAAAGGGTCGACGGCGCGAGCGTTGCCCCGGCGATACCCAGCAAGGCGCGACTGACAATCAGCATTTCGGCCGAGGTGGAGTAGGCCGCCAGCACGGAGAAAGCCCCGAAGATCACCGAGCCGATCATGAGCAGTTTCCGACGACCGATTCTGTCTCCCAGCGAACCCATGGTCACGAGAAAGCCCGCCACCATGAAGCCGTAGATGTCGATGATCCACAGGAGCTGGCCGCTGGTCGGTTTGAGGGCCTTGCTCAACTTGGGAACGGCCAGGTGCAGGACGGTCAGGTCCATAACGTAGAGCACGCACGCGAGAGCCAGGACCGCGAGTCCGACCCATTCGCGCATGGTTGCTCTGGGGGGCGTCGCGGATGTTTCTCCGCCATTGTTGGTCTGGGTAGTGCCGTCCATTTTCGCGCTCCGTTCGTCGAAGGATGCGTCACAGGTGACCGGAGGCGCTGGAAGGCAAGCGTTTACGAACCGGCGGCTCCTCGAATATAATCGAGACTTTTTTGTCTTGCGGGCGCCGAGGGTTTCCTGGATAAAGCGGCGTGGGAATGATATTGATGTTCGCGGCCGTCATCGGCCTGGGAATCTCGGCGGTCGCCGGTGTCGTGGGCGCCGTGTTCTGGTTCATCGCGCGCCGCCGAGGGCGCGGCCCGTTGCCCGCGTTCATTATTTTAAGCCTGTTGATACCGGTGCTCATGGGCGGCCTGGTCTATCTTTTCGCAACGTCCCATCAATATGCCTCGGGCGCGCCCACGGGCGAAGACTATGAGATGTGGTTGAGCGTCGCTTTCTTGAGCGGTCTGCTGCCGGGAAGCGGTTTGTTTCTGGGCGGCACGGGTATTTTTATTTACTCTTTTTTCGCGAAGGACCCCCGTCGCGTTGACGGGGACCTCCGTTCGGAGTAACGGCTTGATCGAAAGCCCCGGGCTTGAAGGAAAGCTTCCCGGGCATGATCGAGAGGCCCTGGTGCAACGCACACACCGGAATAATTCCGAGTTTCCAATCATAAAATTTCGATTGAATTTATCTTTGCCTGCCGTCTAATTCTCCCGTAGACTTGTTTCGCGGAGCTTCTCATGAAAAAACTGCTTAAATCCGGCCTGATCCGTGGCCTCACCGTTATGTTTCTATCGCTGACGCTGACCTTCGGCGCCTGCAATGTCATCGACTCCATCTCGGGCGGTAACGATGACGACAACAACCTGCTCCTTCTGGCCGCCGCGGCCGCCGCCGTTTCCCAGGCGTCCACCTGTAATAATACCACCGGCCTGGTAATCTGCATCCCGCCCGGACTGCGCTTCTAATGCCGCGCTTCTAATTATTGCGCTTCCAACTATTACGCCGCCAATCACGTATCGCGCGGCGATTGTCGTCACATTTCGAGGTAAGTCATGAAATCCATCTTTAAGAAATATCTTCCCTATGCCCTGGTCGGATCCGTACTCGGGGCGATTTTATTCGGCGTCTCGGTGCGCGTTACCGATAGAGACGTCACCGGTAAAGTGAGTCTGCCTATTCCCGAGTTGCAACCCATCAAGGACGTCTTCCAGGCCTATCGCACGGGCGGCACGCCCGTGGCCACGCGCCTCACCGGTAAGAGCGTGGTTTTCTCCGCCGGTCCCCGTAAACTTTCGGCCGCGGAGAACAACTGGGCCTTCGTGCGCCAATCCGCTACCTGGGCCAACGGCAATTCCTCCCTGGCCGACAACTTGATTTCGGCGCTCAAAACTTCGGGCCTCATCAGCAATAATTCCACCACGAGTATCGCCACCACCACGGTCATCGGCGGCGTTACCTATAAGTTAAAGCTGGAAACCAATAACTCCTGCAATCCTACCACGGCCTGTCAGAACGTCACGGCTTCCGCGTATTCGGGCACGAAGACTTTTACCAATCGCTTCAAGCTCTGGCGCGCGAGCGACAACAAGGACGCCCTGGAACTGCTCTTCGACGACGTGGACAATCCGGCCACGGGAGACGGGGTGTTGCTGACGTATCGCCTGGCGCTGTTCGATGTTTCCAGCGCGGACAATGAAGACCTGGTCGTGGAATCTTATATTTCAGGTGCTTCGCCCAGTCGTCGTCAGACCTACTCCTGGGGCGCCAGTTTCTTTAATAATACGAGCAGCACTTTCAACGTGGATCGGGGACGCGTCATTCTGGAAGAAATGACCATCGGTCTGAAAGGCGGTGGTACCTCGTCGGGCGCGCTCTGTGTGCGCATCGTCGCGCGAACCGCGTCCACGACCTTGAGCACGCTGTGCGGCACCGGTAACTATTATTATTCCCTGGCCTATGGTCAAAAGGTGGAAACCAATAATGAGACCACGGCGCTTTCGGGTATTGCCGTGAATGCGTTGCCGACGAATTCCACGTTTTGCGGCTTTGATATTTTGAAATACGGAACGTTCAACGGCGCCGGTTTCGTGGCCGACATGCTCGAGTCCGCGGGCGTGCCCGATGGTTATCCCGATCCTTCCGTGAACGGCGGTTACCCGGGCGTCACGGCGCTCTTTAATAAAATCGGCACGGCGCCCAACGGCACCGGCACCTATGACGATACGCAAAAAACCACCATCGACGGTTTGAGCACGATTTCCTTTCATCCGGCGAACGAATCGCCCGGATTCTGAAAACAGACCTTGCGCGAACGCGCGATTTACTTGCTTCTACTGACCGTCGCTTTCGCCCTGGGCGATTGCGGCCGGTCGGAGGCCTGCGAACCTTATGATTTCGGTTTGCCGACCGGAGTTTCGCCGCCGCCTCATCCGCCGCGAGTGTGTTTAACGCCGACGCGGGTGGAACTGGGCCGGCGGCTATTTTACGACACGGCGCTGTCGGGAAATCAAAAGCAGGCTTGCGCGAGTTGTCACATCCAGAAGCTGGCTTTCACCGACGGCCTCAAGCATTCACGCGGGTCCACCGGCGAAACTCATCCCCGTAACGCCCAGGGGCTGGCCAATGTCGGGACGTTCACTTCCCTGACCTGGAACAATCCGGAACTGACGCAACTGGACAACCAGGCCTTGATTCCCCTGTTTGCCGAGAGCACACCCACCACTATTCGTGAACTGGCCATCTCGGGCATGGAGCACGTGGTGGCCGATCGCCTGCGTGGGAATCCAAAATACGTTTCGCTCTTCAAGGAAGCCTTTCCAAAGGGAGATGTCACCGTTACCTACATTGCCCGGGCCCTGGCCGCGTTCCAGGCAACCATGGTTTCCCATCGCTCATCCTTCGATCGGGGCGTCATGAGTCCCGCCGCGCAGCGGGGCCACGCCCTGTTTAAATCAGAGCGGACCGGTTGCGCGTCGTGCCACTCAGGCCCGAACTTTAATTTGGATGCAAAGACCGGGCGTTCCGAGTTCCATAACGTGGGCCTGTACAATGTAGGCAATCAAGGCGATTATCCGGATCAGGCTCTGCACGGGCGATGGGCTCTCCGGCGCACGCAGGGCTTGTACTTGATTACGAAGCGTAAGAGTCATCGCGGTCGCTTTCGCGTGCCGTCCTTGCGCAATGTCGGATTGACCGCGCCCTA
>CAZGYS010000089.1:11086-14384 GCA_964530305.1 uncultured Leptospiraceae bacterium | reverse complement strand
CCGGCAACTCCGGCGCGGTCTTGATCACGCTTGAGGCGATGGGATCACCGGGTGCCTGAACCTTCAAGACACTTTGCGGAACGTCCTTTAGTATGAAGGCGGGAGCCATGCGGACATAAGCCGGAATTGTCGTGCCGATGAAGAACGCATTAGCGGCGAAGAAGAGCAGAACCCCCAGAACCCTGGCCGCTACCGCCGCGAATGCTTTAATCTTATTATGTGAGATTTTCATAAATTCAGAAACTCAACTTTCTCGCACAAAAATATGAATTGTCAATAACTTCTTCTTGATAATTTTTCTATATCGTGTTCAATCGACGGTCATGACTGGAATTGCTCACCTGGCCACGGGCCTTCTACTAAAGTCGCGCTTTAAGTTCGCGCCGGTGATGTTGCTGGTCGTCGCGGCGGGCACCACGGATCTTATCTGGGCCGTCCTAAATTTCCTGGGCCTGGGCACCCTGCCCGCCCTGGAATTTTCCACCATTGATTTACCCTTTCTTTATATAGGCAGCATGCACCTGGAATTGCAGCCCTACTCCCATTCGCTCACCGGGTGTTTGATTCAGGGCGCCTTCTTTAGTTCACTGCTCTGGCTCATTCTGGGGGATCGTCGCATCGTGCTTCCGGTTTTTCTGGCGGTGCTCGGACACTGGTGCCTGGACTTCCTCGTCCATGATAAGGACTTGAGTCTACTGCCCCTGGCGGATGCCGCGCGGGTGGGACCGCCCGTGGTCCTGGACGCGGCCCAGCCGACCCTGGGTTTATATTCGGTACATCCCATCGTAGGTTATCTATTCCAGACCATGATCGTTTGCATCTGCGTCTGGATTTTTCTCCGCGCGTATCCGGTTCAGGAGCGCAAGCATCTGTTCATCTTCCTGGGCATTATTTTGATCCCCATTCTGGCGGCTCTACCTACCTTCTGGAAGGGCGCCATGACGGCCATGGTCGCGGGCGTGGCCAATCTCATCGGCGGCGTACTCGTGGACGCGCTGGTGGCCGGGGTGGCCATCTATTGCGCATTACGATTCATGAATCGCCCGGCGCTGGAGGATGATCTGGATCTCACGCAACTGGACCGGGGCTTGATTCGCGGCTCCATCTTTATCGCCGTCCTGTTGGCCTTGTTCTATATCCTGCAGGGTCTGCTTGCGCCCGCCCATACGTCCATGGGGGTCTGGACCTGGGTCTTCGCATTGCTGTACGCGGGCATCGCCGCCGCGTTGAAATTCGCGCCGGACCACTATCGCTTGATTCTACATGCGGCCGTGACCATTCCGGTCGCGCTGGGTTCGGCCGTTCGCATATTCGTAGGACCGGGCCAAATCGGGATCTTCCTGCTGGGCCTGGAACTGCTGCTGGTGGGAATGGCCGTGTATCGCCTGTGGCTGGATCGTAAAGTCGCCGCGGCCTGACCGGGCCCGTCGTCCAAAGCCACGCCGACGAAAGCCCGTAATTCCATCTCATTCTTCGTCCAATAGGACGATGAACGGCAAGCGCTTCATCCTGGGTGACATTCACGGGTGTGACGAACACCTGCGGCGAATGCTCACCATCCTGCGCGGACGCATGGACCCCGCGCGGGATCGCCTCATTTGCCTGGGGGACTACATCGACAGAGGCGACGGCTCCCGGGACGTCGTGGAGCAGCTGATCGAGTTTTCGCGCGAATACGATTGCGTTTTCCTCAAGGGCAATCACGACGCGGCCTTTATCCCCTGGCTCGAAGGCAAGGGCGATTTGCTCATGGGCGGCGAATACACCATTCAAAGTTACGAAGTCCAGGGAAGCGTGCGCGTGCCGGACGAACACGTTCGCTTCTTCCGGGAATTAAGAACCTACCACGAGGAAGACGACTTCATCTGCGTGCACGCCGGCCTGGATCCGGATCAGGGTCCGGTGGAGGAACAATCGGAGAGCGTGCTATTGAATATTCGCGCGAAATTTTATAACTCCCCGAAGCGCCAACCTAAACTTATCCTCTTCGGGCACACGCCTGATTTGAATCACGAGGACCGCTACCTGCCTTTCGACCGCGTGGACGGCGCCAACATCCTGGGGCTGGATACGGGCGCGGTTTTTTACGGACGCTTAACATGTTTCCAATGGCCGGACCAGACGTTCATTCAGATTTACTTTCGCCGAGACGAGTGGCATGTTAAGGAATTTCATCGCCGTGAAATCGGGAAAGAATCTCGTCGTATACGATAATGGATGGAAAACGCTTCGTCATCGGCGATATTCACGGCTGCAACGGCCATCTAAAGATCATGCTTTCGCTTCTTGGTCGGCTGGTTCGCCCGGAAGACCGCGTAATTTTCCTGGGAGACTACATCGATCGGGGGCCCGACTCCCGCGCCGTCGTGGACTTGCTGCTGGAATTCTCTCGCGACCGTGATTGCGTTTTTCTAAAGGGCAATCACGACGCGCGCTTCGTCGGGTGGCGGGAAAAAACCGCCACGCTCCATGAAGGCGGCATCCACACCATCAACAGCTATAAAGTCGATGGGGTCGTTCAGGTTCCCGAGGAGCATCTGGATTTTTTTCGAAATCTGCTGCCGTTTCATGAGGAAGAAGACTTCCTCTGCGTGCACGCCGGCTTCGATCCCAACAAGGGCCCGCCGACATCCCAGCCCGAGCAGATCCTGCTCAATATTCGCGAAAAGTTTTTCTACGCGGACAAGCGCTGGGACAAGCTCATCGTGTTCGGTCATTCGCCGGGGTTGAACGCCTATTCCACAGTCATGCCCTACGACATGGTCCAATCCAACAATATCCTGGGCATCGATACCGGCGCGGTCTTCGACGGGCGGCTGACCTGTTATGAGATTCGCTCGCGCGAGTTCCATCAGGTATTCATGGTGAACAAGCAATGGAAAATCGTGAAGTTCAAGCTGGGCGATTTTCGCTGACTCCGGCCCCTTCGATATTGCCTTGACGTCCAGGCCATTCGCCGGCAATGAACCCGCATGGCCGCCAAAAAGAAGTCCAAAGTCGCCGGAAAGAAAAGCGCTTCCCCAAAGACGTCCGGGAAAACACCGAGAACCGCGTCCGGTACCACATCCGGGAGCACCTCGAAAAAAGCCGCTCCCCGCAAACCGGTTAAAAAGAAAACCGCCGCTTCGGCTTCCGTGAAAAAAACGGGAGCTTCGACCAGGTCCGCAAGCCCGAAGTCCGCGAGCCCAAAGTCCCCGGCCCCGAAGGCCCCCGCGAAGAGCCCGCGCGCCGGTTCCCTTCGCAAGAAGACGGTCGCTACGTCCGAACGAAAGTTTCCCCGGGATTTCCTGTGGGGCAC
>CAZGYS010000089.1:0-11074 GCA_964530305.1 uncultured Leptospiraceae bacterium | reverse complement strand
TCCGCCACGCAAATCGACGGGGGCGACGCTGCCAATGATTGGATTCGTTTCGCCGAACAGCCCGGCCGTATCGCCGACGGCTCATCGCCCCTGCGCGCCTGCGATCACTGGAATCGCTTTGAAAGCGATTTCAAACTCATGAAGCGCCTGGGCTTCACCGCGTATCGCCTGGGCGTCGACTGGTCCCGCTACCAGCCCACGCCGGATGAATTCGACTTGAAAGCCGTCGAACACACGCGGGCCATGCTCTCCAGTCTCAAGGCCAAGGGAATTCGTGTACTGTTGACCCTGAACCATTTCACCCTTCCCGCCTGGTGGACCGAGAAAGGCGGCTGGGAGCACGAGGAGAATCTGGGCGATTTTCAACGCTTCATCGAAAAACTGATTCCGGAAATCGGAGACCTGGTCAGCGACTACATCACGTTCAATGAACCCAACATCTACGCGGTGCAGGGTTACATCAACGGCGTCTGGCCCCCCGGACGCAAGGGGCTGACCGGTTATCTGAAATACAATCGCGTTTTACGCCACATGCTCATGATGCACTTTCGCGTGTACGATTTCATTCACAATGAGCACGCGCGTCTTAATTTCGCGAAGCCCCGGGTGTCCATTGCCAAGCACTGTCGGATCTTCGACCCGTTGAATCCGGAAAGTCGCCTGGACGCGGACCGAGCACGCTTCGCGGATCATCGATTTAATTATCTGTTCACGGATTGCCTTCAGTCCGGGGAACTGGAACCGCCCCTGGGTCGCAACGAAAAGATCCACGACGGCCGCGCCTGGGAGTTCTACGGCCTGAATTATTATACGCGTTCGTTGATTAAGTTCAAGTGGCTCTCGCCGGGGTCCCTGTTTCTGGGCGAAATCCCGCCCGCGGAAGCATCGCCCGATCTGCCCGTGAACGATCTGGGCTGGGAGATCTATCCCGAGGGTCTGGGGCGATTGGTGACGGACCTGTATCATCGCTACGGCCTGCCCATCCGCGTGACCGAGAACGGCATTCCCACCGGGGACGAGGAAAAGCGCGTGGATTTCCTGCGGGCGCACCTCTCGGCGCTGCACGAGGCCATGACCGCCGGCGTTCCGGTGGAAGGTTACTATCACTGGTCCTTCCTGGACAACTTCGAATGGGCGGAAGGCTATGAGCCCCGCTTCGGCATGGTGGGCGTGAACTATGATACACAGGAAAGAAAGCCCGGGAAGGCGGTGCGGGAATACGGAAAAATAATTAGGCTCGGCGGGCTCTGAAGCGACGATTATATTAAAACGATGCCGGAACCTTCCCCCACCGACGCGGAACTGATGAATTACCTGCTGGGTCGCCCCCTGGATCGGGAGGTTATGGCCCGTATTGCCGCTTGCAAGGACTGTAAGAGTCGCATGCGGGAACTGGAAAATCGCCTTTTAAACGAAGCCGAGGAAATGCAGGGCCAATCAGCCGGTTTCGGACTCAGTCGACCTTCGGTGGGCGCCGGTCAGACCGGAAAACGCGCCCGAAACACCCGCGCGGGCGGCAAATCCCGCGCCGCCGGTCGCTCGGCAAGCTGACCCGCCCGGGTCTCGCCGCGACGACTCTTCTCACGTAAATTTCACGCGGGTACGGATTATTTTTACTTGAAGCAACCGTCGGACCCTCGAATCCTTGCAAAGATTACGTACTACGTACATATAGACACCTCCCCAAGAAAGGACACCGGAGCCTCTTTAATGAAATTCATGACTGAACTCACGACCGCATCACGCGGCGCATTCCTGGCGCTGATTCTGGCGGGCGTATTTACCCTGACCGCTTGCTCTTCCGCGGAGAAGAAGGAAGAACCGGCGGACAAGAACGAAACGAACAAGACCGACGAAAAGAAAACCACGGGTGGTGATTCGACTGACGTCAAAACCCGCTCCGCGGACACGACGACCACGACCAAAAAAGAAGAACCCGCCGAGAAGATGGTGGATCACAAACTGAGCTGGCCCGAGACCAAGGACGCGGCGGCTTACGAATACGAGCTGGTCAAGAAGCCCGAAGGCTTGAGCGTTCCGGATTTCACCACCGCTTACAAGAAAGCTGGTTCCGATACCAACTCCGCCGATCTGCAACTGCCCCCGGGTGATTACTTCTATCGCGTGCGTTCCGTGGACGCAAGCGGCACCCCCGGCCCCTGGTCCACTCCGGCTTCCTTTACTGTAGCGGCCGCTTCCACGACGCCCGCCGCCGGTGAAACCGAAACCGGTCGCACGGCGAAAGTTAACGGCTTTGATTATTACTCCCTGCCCAGCGGCGGTAAGCTGGCTCTGAAATTCGACGTAACCGATATCGGTATCGGCGTGCGTCAGCTTTTCGCCAGCGTGAACGACGGCCCCTTTCAGCCGGTCATCAACAATCGCATGGAACTGCGTCAGGACGGCATCTATACCATTCGCTGGTACGCCGACGACAAAGTGGGCAACAAGAGCAAGACGCAACTGATTCGCGTGGGCATCGACTCCACGCCTCCCACGGTGAGCAGCCGCGTTGAGAATTCCAAGGTTACGGCGCAGGGCGGCGTTTCCAGGGACGCGCGTCTGGTTCTGGCCGCCGCGGACAAAGGCACCGGCCTCAAGTCCATCGAGTGGCGCGCCGGTCAGGAAGACTCCTGGCAAGAATACAAGGGTCCCATCGGCCTGGCGGCACTGGCCAAGGAAGGTAAGGGTCTCGTTCAGTATCGCGCCACGGACGTACTGGGCAACACCACCAGCCTGGGAAGCCTGGCTTACCTGATCGACATCACGCCGCCCCAACTGCCGGCTATCGCCGCGCAGCGTGGCGTTACCCGCACTCGCAATGGTGACAAAGAGCAGCTCATGGTTTCCCGAGAAGGTTTCCAGGTTCCGCAAGTTGAGAAAGGCACCATTCTGGAATACAAAATCGACGACGGCGAATATCGCCGCATCGAGCCGGGTGAGCGTATCCGTTTTGAAAAAGACGGCGAATACACCCTGACCATGCGCGTAACCGATGAGCTGGGCAACTCCCAGACCAGAACTTACAACATTCGCGTAGACCGCACCGCGCCGCGTTCGACCATCAAGGTCCTCACGGACAGATAAGCGGTTCGCTCATTTGAATCAGGGCGTTCACACCGGAGTTTCACCGGGACGCCCTCACGGTTCGCCGTCGCCTGGTTTGGGTGACGGCGATTCTGTTTTTACGGGGTACCAAGATGAAGAACAATTCTCCCGCCACTTATGAACAAGCCGGCGTAAGCACCGAAGCCGGCCGAGACTTCGTCCGCAACATCGCTCGGGCGGTGGAAAGCACCCACGGCCCCAATGTTCTCTCCGCTCGGGGTGGTTTCGCCGGACTGCTGGACGTCTCCTTTCTCAAGGACTTCAAGAACCCCGTGCTGGTCTCGGGCACGGACGGCGTGGGAACCAAGCTGCGCCTGGCCATTCTCTTCGACGATCATTCGAGCGTGGGCATTGATCTGGTGGCCATGTGCGCCAACGACGTACTGGTCACGGGCGCGCGCGCCATGTTCTTCCTGGACTACATCGCCTGTGGAAAGCTGCACAAGGGCCGCATGCAGAGCATCGTGGAATCCATCGCCGAAGGCTGCAAACGCGCCGGCTGCGCCCTGCTGGGCGGAGAGACGGCGGAGCACCCCGGCACCATGCCCGCGGACGATTATGATCTGGCGGGCTTCGTCACGGGCGCGGTGGAAAAAGAAAGCATGATTACGGGTGAGGCGATTCGCCCCGGGCACGTCCTCATCGGCGTGCCTTCTTCCGGCATTCACTCCAACGGCCTCTCGCTGGTGAGAAAACTCTTCCTCAAGGACGGTCTGGAACTACCGGACGACCAGGCCGACCGCGATTTTCTCAAGAACGAAATTCTCACGCCCACGATCATCTACGAACCCGTTTTGCGCCCCCTGCTGGACGCACCGGATATGGCCGCGAATCTGCACGGCATCGTGCATGTGACCGGCGGCGGCTTCTACGAGAACATTCCCCGCATTCTGCCGGCCGGCACTCGAGCCGTTCTTGATCGCGAAGCGGTGCAGCCCCCGGCCCTGTTCAAGAAAATCGCCGAGCGCGGAAACATGGAAGAACAGGAGCTCTACGGCGTCTTTAATATGGGCATCGGCCTGATTATCGCCTGCCCCGCCGACGCCGCGGACGACCTGGTAACCGAACTTAAAAAGCACGCCCACAAGCTGGCCCCCGCGCCCCTGGGCGAAATTCGCGTTATCGGGCGCGTCGAGGAGCTGCAAGGCCGGGTCGACGACGATCTGGAACGCGTCGAGATCGCTTGACGGCGCCCGAATATTTACCTAACTTACGGAAGCGTCCCGGGACAAACCCATGATCAAGGAAGACTCCAAATACAATCTCAAGGGCAAGTCCCTGGGAGAACTCGAGGAACTCTTCGCGGAGCTGGGTGAACCGCGCTTTCGCGCCAAGCAGGCCTTTCGCCGCGTGAACAAGCACCTGGCCGTGAGCATGGATGAGTTCTCGGACTTTCCCAAAGCCCTGCGCGAAAAGCTGGCCGAGCTGGACGCCATGCCCCGCCTGAGCATGACCCGCTCCAATCGGGACGCCGACGGCACGGAGAAAGCGGTCTTCGAGACCGGACAGGATCGCCGGGACGGGGAAGCCAAGAAGATCGAAACGGTCTGGATTGTTTCGCCCCGACGCGCCACCATTTGTATTTCGTCCCAGGTGGGTTGCACGCTCAACTGTACCTTCTGTGCCACGGGCACCCTGCGCTTTCGCGGGAACCTGCCCGCCTGGCAAATCGTCGAGCAGGTCTACGAATTCATTCGCGCCCGGGGGGAAACGCCCACGAATATCGTCTTCATGGGCATGGGCGAACCGTTTCATAATTACGAAAACGTGATTCGCGCCGCGCGCATCCTGCATCACCCCGATGGCTTGAACCTGGGCGCGCGGCACATTACCATCTCCACCGCCGGCGTCATCCCGGCCATGGAACGTTTTATTCAGGCCCGCGAACCCTTCAATCTGGCCGTCTCGTTGAACCACGCCGATCCCGAGAAGCGCGGGGACATCATGGACGTGAATCGCAAGTATCCCATGGACAAATTGATCCTGGCGGCTCGACGCTACACGAAGGAACTCAAGCGACGCATCACGTTCGAATACGTGCTCATTCCCGACGTTAACATGGGAGAGAAGAACGCGCGGCGCCTGGCCAAGGTAGCGCGTTCCGTGAACTGCAAGGTGAATCTCATTCCCCTGAACACGACCCTGCAGGGTTGGCGTCGACCGAACGCCGAGGAAGTGGCTCGCTTCCAGGACATCCTGCATCAAGCGGACGTGGCCGTATTCAATCGCGGTTCGCCCGGCAAGAGCATCGACGCCGCCTGCGGCATGCTGGCGCTCAAGAGCTGAATATATCAGACACTTCGATTAGTTAGGCGTCTTAGCCAGCGAAAAAGGGCGTGTTGCCTGGATTCGAGAATGACGGAAATATGGTGTTTTAGAAGCTCGACGTAAACGTAGACGCTCGATTGCTCGCTTTCCAGCATCTCTTCAATCAGGTCAGCACAGTCCCCTCTGATCTCTTCTCGCTGGCGTGGTGCCAAGAATTTTTGTAAAATACGGAATCTGTCCAGCCGGCGCTCAATATCTGAATATCCTTGCAGGCCCTTTTGGCCAGCAGTCTGAAGAATATCATCAAGTGGAAACCTAAATGCCTTCCTCGCGGCGGGCTCCCCCTTGACGGATACGCAATCGGCTCCAGCCTCATCAATGGCCCATAAGGTCTTTCTCATGATAAAGCTGGCCTCTTTGTAAGAAAAGCCTGCGCGATAGAGCTCCATCATGAATGACTGGATTTTCAGATATGTTCCACGGCGCGCAACTTCATTTAGTAACTTCTTCGGTGCCATTACAACAACGAATAAATAACCAGAAATACCATCATCGTCTATGAGTACTTTAAGGGTCGCAACGACAGGTAAGGCTCCGTCGACAGACGGTTTTTTCGGCTCAAATAAAAGATTAATGCTTGAGCTGCGTAAAGCCACTAATCACCTCCATACCACTTTTCCAGTCGCATGCGAAACCCCGCCCATAAAACACCGGCCAGGTTCAACGTAAGCCAGAAGTGAATCTGCAATTTAGATTCGCCGCGTGCCTCCATATCAGAGACGAGATCCAGGATATCCGCAATGAAAGCTTCCCGAAAGCGCGGTGGTAGAATTCGGTTGAACTTAACGTATCCTACATACTTTCCACGCCCAAGTTCACTGCGGATTTGCGGGCTTTCGAATTCGCAAAGTTGTCGCTCAATTTCTTTTATCCTCGTCACTTTTATAGCGGCCATCCGCTCATAATGACGGACAATATCAGTCGGTCGATCTCTGATCGCTTCCTTGAATAGTGAGACACCACTTTTGAGGTTTACGAGTTCAGCGCGCAGTTCCGCTTTTTTTCTGGCCCGTACATTCATGCTTTCGCAAGCCCCAGTTGCTGAAACCGCCCTTGCACGGTCTGAAATTCTCGAAGAACTTTCTTCCCCGGCGCGACAATCCAATAATATCGTCGCCGTGCACCCCCTCTATCCTCTTGAGGGTCTCCCCACTCGCTGTCGATGAGGCCGTCATCCTCCAGCTTCGAAAGAGCTCGGTAAAGAGTACCAAGGAGAATCTTGGAACCAGTCTCTTCCGTATATTTGGAGGCAATTTCGTACCCGTATCGCTTACGAAAAAGAAGATTCAACAACCTGGATTCTAGTACTGTGAGTTTACGTTCTTTGCTCATCTCACAAAGAATGTATTCAATTTTATGTGAATAGTCACGCTTTTTCCTATACTTACGAAGAAAATTGCGGTTCTTGAGGGCCGATTTAGACATCCAGGCGCATTGCTCAAACATACAACGCGCGAATACTCTCGGCCGCCTTGCGCATTTCTTCACGTAGCTCAAGAGGTTCGAGCACCTCAATGGCGATTCCGAACGGCAGCAGGACGGACACGGCGCGCTCGAGTTGCTCCAGATCCGCCTCCACCTGCACCCACTGCTTTGTTCGCTTCAGCTCGACGACCTCTACATAGGGCACGCTCATAAGCCAGCCCATGCGGTCCGCGCGAACCTTGAGGCGCGTTTTGTAGGAAGGAAACCCTTCGGCGAAGGCACGCGTGCTCTCCCGCCAGTGGCGCGCCAGATCGAAATCCGCGGGAACCCGTCCTCGATCAGCCAGAACCCGGACGGCGGTCATGCGCGAAAGGCGATAGTTTCGAACGGCGCGATTGCCGTGCGACGCCAGATACCAGGTCTTCCCTTTCAGCACCAGACCGAGGGGCGTCACGATTCGCTTACGCGCTCCGTCTTGCCCGCGATACGTAAAGGTAAGCTTTCGCTCCCCCAGCAGGGCTTCCTGAACCGGCTCCAGGGCATCCGGACGCGGGCTCATTTCCCCCCAGCCGGCCGTGTCGATGTGAATCTTGCCGTGCGCGCTTTGGATCCCGGTCCGGACGGCGTCAGGCATGGAGGCCAGCAGCTTCAGGATGGCCGCGTCAAAATCCTGTTCCCGACCCAGTTCGCGGGCGATGAAACCCGAGTGGCTCATCAAAAGCGAAAGGGCTTCCTTGTGTTTCATGCCGGTCAGGTTGGTGCGATAGCCCTCACTCAGTTCCCAGCCGCCGCCGGATCCCCGCTCCGCGTAGACGGGCACACCCGCGGCCGCCAGGGCCTCCATGTCCCGGTGAATGGTGCGTTCGCTGACTTCCAGCTTCTCGGCCAACGCTCTTCCGGAGGTGCGGCCCCGAGCCTGCAGGTGCATTAATATGGCAATCAATCGGTCTGCTCTCATGAATTCGCTCTATGTGACAAGCCGCGGCATCCTTACCAAATCAAAAATACCCGGGCCCAAAAAACACGCAAACATATATGACACATGCTGTCATATATCAAGGCTTATACTTTCGCCATGAAACAGCAAACGAAAAAAACCAACCCTCCGTTTACGGAGCGATTCATCGACACCGGAGAGGTACGACTCCATATGCTCGAAGCGGGAGAAGGTCCCCTTGTGGTGCTCCTGCACGGCTTCCCCGAGTTTTCATACGCCTGGCGAAACCAGATCCCGGCTCTCGTGGCGGCGGGCTATCGCGTGGCGGCCCCGGACCTGCGCGGCTATAACCTGTCGGACAAACCCCGGGGCGTTCGCTCCTACGGCCTGGATCATCTGGTGAACGATATGGACGGCATCCTGGCCGCTTGCGGCTCCGAACGGGCGACGGTGATCGGCCATGACTGGGGCGCCATGATTGCGTGGGTCTTCGCCATGACGCGACCCGAAAAAGTCGAACGGGTGGCGGCTCTCAACGGCATGCACCCCGTCGCCTTTCGCACGGCCATGGGGGACCTGGAACACCTGCGCAAGACCTGGTACGGCCTGGTCTTTCAGATTCCGGTACTGCCCGAGATACTGCTTCGGGCTCGTAACCTCAAGTGGCTGCGTCGGATCTACTCCGGCCACATGACGCCGGACGGCTTACCGCCTCGCGAATATATGGAAACCTGGACGCGGGCCATGAACAGTCCGGGCGCTTTGACCGCCATGCTGAACTACTATCGCGGTGCGGGAACCATGATGTCCATCTTGAAGGACGCGGTGCGGCCGGTGGAGGTTCCCAGTATGCTGATCTGGGGTGAGCGCGATGCCCTGAAAATTAATACGGCTCTACCCGAAGACCACTGGGCTCCGAACCTGGAGGTAGTACGTTTGGCGAATTCGGGTCACTGGCCCCACGGCGATGAGCCGGAAGCCGTGAACGAGGCTTTGCTCCGATTTATGGAACGTTCGGGCTCCTCGTCCTTAAATGGCCGACGCGCCCATTAAACGCTCATCAAGTTGTTTCAGATAGGACGCGCCGTAAGCACCGTCTTCCAGATCGCGAATTAAAAAATCCGGCAGGGACGGCTCGTATTCATCGCTGAGCGAAGCGACCGCCGCGGACACGGCCGCCACGGTATCCACGTCGCCGCTGAAGGCCACGCTTTGGAGCAACACCTCCCGCAGGCTGGAGGCCCGGCTCAGAACAGTGAGTACGGCATTCACCGTTTCAAATCCGTCACAGGCCACCGGCTGATTCCAATCGGACAGCCATTGATAGGCGGTATGCTCTGAAACATAGTCGCTGAGAGATGCTCGGACGCCGCCTTCATGTATGAAGTAGTGGGCCATCAAGGCGACGGCCTGAGCGGATTTGACGCCGATTTCAGTGTCGTGCGTTATCGTTGCCTGGAGCGCCGCCCGTTCCAGCAGCACGGCGCGGTCGGCGATAAACCCCAGCGACGCGGCCCGCATGGCGGCGCCGTTGCGAATGCTGTCCGGATTGATTCGTGCCAGTAACTCTCGCCCGCTTTCTACTTCCGACAGCAATGAATACAGCCTTGTCGAGTAACCGGGACGGGAATCCCGCTTGAAACAATTTACGAAGGCGTCCGCGATATTCTCCCGGGTCCATTCCACCCCTTCGATCAACAGCTCCGCCAGCGCCAGCGACATCTGAGTATCGTCGGTATATCGGCCGGGAGGTATACCCTTCTCATGACGTTGGTAGGCCGTGAGATTATTGTATTTCCGGATTTTTTCCCGCGGACTGAACTCGAACCCCGCCCCGTAGGCATCGCCGATTGCCAACTCGAACAACATATAAGTTACCGCCCTTAAGTTTGGTCCCGGCGATTGATGGGTGAATCAAGGCGCCGGTTTTAATTTGCCGTCGTAAATGATTCGCACGCGTCCGCCCAGAGCATCCGTTAAAGCCGCAAGTACCGTGCGCTCGATGAGGGGCCAGGCTTCGCGATGAGTAAATCCGTCGTGCACGGAACGAGCGATGGTTACCAGTTTGGGACGGACCATGCCGCCGCCGGCCAATCGCCTTAACTGTTCCACCATGTCTGAAATTTCGGCCGGCTTCGTTTTGTATTCGGGGATGCCCACCAGCGTCTGGGCTTCGCGCAGGAGCACGCGCACCTGTTCGTCGGTTTTCTCCGGCCCGAGTATTCCGTGCAGGGTGTAGATGTCTCCCGGACCGATGCCCCGTATCCAGAGCGAAATCACCGCGCCGGGAATTTCATACCAGGCGCCGCTGGTCAGGGCGGTGATTGAGTCCTTGATGACGTTGACGTCGGCCAGGCGCTCCGCCGGTTCATCGGAAAGGTTCAGGCTTTCGCGCGCGAAAATCGCCTTGATGCTCTTGATTTCGGCTTCCTTGAAGCCGTTGTGACGCAGGGCCTCGGCGGCGGGGTTGCGCGTGGAGAAGATATCCAGGTCCACGTCCAGAATGAAATCGCCTTTGTTCACGGGACGATGGTAGACGGGCTTTGCCAGGGTCGTGGTTTCGAATTGCAGTTTTACGGGCTCGAGAATTTTCCCACGGGGGGCCCACGCTCCGCCCAGCACGTAATAGTCCAGCGGCGAATCGACGCGAGTCAGGCCCTGCTCGTTTCGCCCCACCGTGAAATCGTGCTTGCCGTCGGGAATTTGCCCCGCCCAGGGCGGACGCAACCACACGACGCGCTTGATAAGGCCGATGCGAGCGGCGGCCAGTTGAAAGCTGGCGATATTGATGGAATACTGAAGCACGCGGTCATTACGCGGAAAACCCGAAGGCAGCGGGCGATGGGGTACGGCCATGTCCGGATGCGAATCCAGATGAATGACGGACACGCCCTTGCGCGGCAGGCGACCTTCGCGCGCCAGGCGAATCCAGTGGGGCAGTACGTCGTGATGGGACGCGCAGACGATGATGTCGACGATGGGTAATTTTTCAGCGAAGAGGCGATTGCCGCCGACCGGGACCAGCAAAAGCCCCAGCAGCAAACCGAATGTAATGGACGACCATGCGCGAAGACCCACGGCGCGCTCCCGGCTCATCGGCGAAACAGACGGTCGAAAAAGTCCAGGAACCAGGCGATGATGCGCCAGAGAAATCCGTCCCGGCTGTGTCGTTCCAGCAGGCGATCGGCGCGTTCCAGTTCCTCGGGGGTGAAGTCCTTGCGGGTGGCGTTTTCATCCGCCTCAATGATGAACTTTTCTTTCTTGTTTCCGACGTCC
>CAZGYS010000088.1:0-14477 GCA_964530305.1 uncultured Leptospiraceae bacterium | reverse complement strand
GAAAGAAGTATAGACTAGTTAGGATGCTCGCTTTCAGCATCTTCAAGAGGAAGCTTGTCCCCAGGAAATCGCCAGCCGGCTGGAACGCATCGTCTCCGAAAAAGCCGCCCTCAAGCGCGAGGCTTAACCCGCGGCCTGACAAAGAATCGCCGGTCGGCGTTAAGCCGCGGCGCGTCACTTCGACCGGCCGGAGCTATTTTCGTTATTCCCCGCCGTTGGATTTTTCCAGGGCCTTCTGTTTTGCCTTCTCGTGGTTTTCCAGCACCTTGCGATTCATGATCAGAATCTTTTCGTACTGGGCCTTGACGTTCGGGGCCATTCGATCGCGATATTTATCGACCACGTAGGACAAGAGCTCCACGCGATCCCGCACGGGCCTTGTGCGAAATTCATAGTACTTGTTGATTTCCTCGGGGCTCGCCTTGCCGGTAACCACCTGGCTTTGCAGGGCGAACATCTTCATGCGATCGTCTTTTTCCTGCTTGATCTGTTCGGGGGTTTTCTTACGCGGAATAATGCTGTTGTTGGGAAAGCGCTTTCGCAACGCGGCGAATTGCTTCATGGAGGAGTTTGAATACGGGCGACCGGTCTGGGGATTCTTGGGGTTGTCCTTGTCGGCCGGATCCAGGACATCGGGCTCGTCGTTGGGACCGAGCTTCTTGTCGGCCTTGGGATCCTGGATGGGATTGGTCGGGCGACCAGCCAGGAAGACGTCGGAATCAAAAATAGACCCGCCGGCGTCATCGGTGGGTCGCGTGACGCCGCCGCCCGCTACGGTGGAGCCGACGCTACCGGAATCGCCTCCGTCCGGATCCGATCCACCGGAGGCGTTCAGGCCGCCCTGGTTTCCGCCGGAGACCGCGAAGTATACCACCAGAAGGGCGCAGATTCCGAAAAATACCGCGTAGGGGGTCTTATTGCTCGTGCTCTTTACCGTTGCCTTCATCTTGCTCGATCCTTGCCTCTGTATACGATCCTTTAGACGGGCCAATCCCCGTTATCCATGATAATTTCTTGCTTTGCATGGCCTGCAATCAAGTATTTCTTGCCCCGATATGCTGCGGCTCCGACTCATTTCGGCCCTGAACGGCGCTCCGTCGGTCTTCCGACACGTTTCCCGGCTCGGGACGTTTCTGCTCCTGGCGGCCTTTCCGGCCCTGGTTCACTGCGGCACCAACACCGAGGAGCCCGTTTTTCCGCTGTTTACCATCACCGGTGTCGGAGCTCCGACAATCACCGCCGTTTCGTCCGTGCGCCGGATCACTTTTGATGCCGAATTGATTCATGAATTCGATCTGAACTACTATATCACCAATGGAGAGGCGGGCTTTCAGGGCTATAACCTGTACATAACGACCTCCTCCAGTTCGGCCCAGGCTACCGTAACGGGCCTCGGAACCACTCCTTACCTGCCCCTGGGACATGGGCCCAGCTTTCCCCATGTGGGCACGACTCCCAGCACCAGCACCCTCATTACGCAGCGAATTACACACGTAAAGCCCCCGCCCGGAGAGCAGCATTTCGAACTGTGTGAAAAGTATTTCTTCCGCCTGACCGCCGTGCTACGTTCCGGACTGGAGTCCTTTCCCAGCCCGGAAATCTCCGCCTGCGCCACGACGGACATCAGCATCTGCCCCAGCGGCTCCATCTGTAACCCTTAATTAGCCTCAAGAAGAGCGCAGGCAGCCGTCTCTATACTCCTTGAGTAATATTTATTGTGCCATCGCCCCGAAATTTGTCGGAGTTCCGACATTTTTCCGGTTAATATATCATTGGTTTTTTAATTTTTCTTGAATTCTTGTGCGATTAACAATATTATCCTGATGAAGATACGGGCTTTTTCTCCCCTATTTTACCTGCATAGGATGGCCTGGGGAAAGAAATCATGCTGTCGATGCCGGGATATACCAGGATCCGCGAGATTCATCGTGGGAAAAAACGGGCGGTCTATCGGGCCGTGCGAGAGCTGGACGATTGTCCGGTAATAATCAAGATCCTGCGCAAAAAGAACCCCGGCTCCCATGAAGTCGGGCGCCTCAAGCGTGAATACGAAATCACCCGGGGTCTATCGTCCGCGGAAGTGGTGCGGGCCTACGCGCTGGAAAAATACGACGGCGTGGGACCAGCCCTGATCCTGGAGGATTTCGGCGGCGAATCCCTGCGTAAGCTCCTGCGCAAGCGCGCCGTGCCGCCCTTACCTTTTCTGAGAATCGCCATACGGCTCACGGATGCCCTGGGCGTAGTTCATAAGAATAATATCATCCACAAGGACATCAAGCCGGACAATATCATCATCAATCGCGATTCCGGCGTCGTGAAGATCACCGACTTCGGCATCTCCTCGATTTTTACCCTGGAAAGTCCGGAGGCGCGGGAACCGGAAGCCCTGGAAGGCACGCTGGCATACGTATCGCCGGAGCAAACGGGACGCATGAACCGCGCGCTGGACTATCGCACGGACTATTATTCCCTGGGCGTGCTCTTTTACGAAATGGTTACGGGACGCCTACCCTTCACGGCGAAGGATCCCATGGAACTCATCAGCCACCATGTGGCGCGCATGCCGGAGTCTCCCCACCAGATCAATCCGGACGTGCCCGAGGCGATTTCGCGCATCGTGATGAAGTTGCTGGCTAAATCGCCGGACGAGCGCTATCGATCCTATTTAGGATTAAAGAACGATCTGTTGCGAATCTTTCGCGTGTTGAAGGAAAAGGGCGATTCGGCTCCGTTCACGCCGGGCAGCGACGACGTAAGCGAAAAGTTTCAAATTCACACTCGCCTCTACGGGCGCGAAACCGAATTGGAGCGCGCCCGCGCGGCCCTGGCCGCTACGCAAGACAACCCCCTGCGGATGATTACCCTGACGGGCCCTTCGGGCATGGGCAAGACCGCGTTGCTGGATGAAGTGGGCGCGCAGGTGCTGGCGGGGCGCGCATACTTCGCGCGCGGCGGATTTCAGGACGAAGGCGAACACGAATATCAAGCAATCGTTCAGACCTTTCGCGAACTCACGCGCCATATTCTCACGCGCGAACAGGATGAAATCGATCAGTGGAATCGCGCCTTGCTGGAAGCACTGGGCGCGGACGCGGGTGTCCTGACCGAAGTCGTTGAGGGCTTGAAGCTAATCCTGGGGCGCCAGGCTCCCGTGCCGGAACTGCCTCTGGACCGAACCCGGGAGCGGTTCCATCGCGCTTGCGCGGCTTTTCTGGGAACTTTCGCCTCCCGGGAGCATACGCTGGTGCTCGGCCTGGAAAATCTACACTGGGCCGACACGGCGTCCCTGGAATTAATTCGCGACTTGATTCGCCGCGGCGATTTGCGCGGCATAACCATCATCGGAACCTATCGCCGTCCCGACGAGGAGCATCCCTTGCGCTGGATGTTGCGCGAACTCGAAACGGGCGGCCATGAGGTGGAGGAAATCGCCTTGAGCCCGTTGCGGGGGCGGGATGCGATTCGCCTGTTACAGGATTCCTTTCACTGCGAAGGCGAACGAGCCGAGGAATTGGCCGACTTGCTGGTGGTGAAGACCGGCGGTAGTCCTTATTTTCTCATCGAGTTTCTCCGGGACATCCACGGTCGCAAACTTCTATTTTTCGAGCGCGGACGCGGGCGATGGGAATGGGACATCCGCGGCATTCGCCAGTTGGAAACCACCGACAATGTCGTGGACCTGGCCGCCGAAAAGGTTCGCGGTCTGCCCGAATCGCCGCGCCATATACTATGGACCGCCGCCTGCATCGGTCGAAGTTGCAACACCGCCGTGCTTTCCGCGCTCACGGATATTCCCCTGGAGCAGTTGGGTAATGAACTGGCCGGCGCCTTCGAACTGAATCTGATCGAGAGCGGAGACGAAGGCCAAAAGCCCTCCGCGGACGGACTGGCGGGAGGCGATACGGTTCTGCGCTTTCCCCACGGTCGTCTCCATGAGGCGGTTCTACAACTCATTCCCGACAACACGCGCAAGGATTTGCATTTACGCATCGGTAAGTACTACCGGGCGTTGCTGGATGAGTCGCCGGAGGAACGCCTGCGTCTGGACTGCGTACGTCATCTGGATTTCGCGCGCGATTTACTGGAAACCCGAGAGGAGCGCAGCGCGCTGGCCGAGTTGAATCTAATGGCCGGGAGAACGCAGCGCGCGTCCTCGGATTACATCGCCGCGTTGAAATACCTGCGCATCGGCATCGAACTGATGCCGGAAGATGCCTGGGAAGCGGACTATCGCCGCATGTATGAACTGCATCGCGAGCGCCTGGAATGCGAATACCTGGCGGGCAACTTCGAGCAAGCCGAATCCCTGTTCGTGATCATGCTCACCCTGACCAATGATGATCTGGATCTGGCCGACATTTACGTCTTGCAGATTACCCAGCTCACGCACCAGGGACGCTACACCGAGGCGATTCTCGCGGGTCAGATTGCCCTGACCCTCATGGGCGTGATCTTCCCCGACGAAGACGCCGACTTGAAGGCGCTCACGCGCGCGGAAATCGAGGAAGTGCGCGCCACGTTGAAGGGACGCAGCATCAAGTCCATCAGCGATTTACCGGCCATGACGAGTCCGGAACAAATCGCCATTATGAAATTGCTCATGACCCTGGCCGCGCCGGCGTATCTTTCGGACGCGCGTGAGTTGACCTTTCTAATAGCGGCGAAGATGGTGCACCTGTCCCTGGAGCACGGCAACACCGCGGCGTCGGCCTTCGGTTACTGTTGGTACGGTCGCCTGCTGGCGGGCGAATTCCATGAATACAGGGAAGCCTACGAATACGGTTCCCTGGCGCTGGCGGTCAACGTCGGGCACAATGACTTTTCCCTTAAGTGTCGTTTGTTTTACGGGTTTACCTGCTGGATCAGTAGTTGGCGCAAACCCCTGAATACGGGCTTCCTTTATTTTCGCGAAGCCCACCAGGCGGGTCTGGAAAGCGGCGATATTATCTTCGCGGCGCTGGCTTTATCCCACGAGGTCATGTACCGGCTCATCGCCGGAGGCAACTTGCGCGATATCTCCCGCGAATTCGCGGAGTACCCGGACATGCATCGCCGTACGCGTCACGATGTTTCGCGAGACATTCATCGCCTGTGTCTGCGCTGGGCCCTGGCCATGCGGGGCAAAACCGAATCGCCTACCTCCCTGGACGGCGACGGTTTCCTGGAATCGGAATTACTGCGCGAATACGCGCGCATGCCCTTGATGCTCGGCTATCACGGCATTATCAAGTTGCACGTTTTGTTTCTGGCCGAGGATTACGGGGCGGCCCTGGAGGAAGCCAAACGCACGCGGGAACATATCTCCGCGGTCTCCGGAGTTCTTTTGCGGGGCGAAGTTCCCGTGCTGGAGAGCCTGGCTTGCGCGGCGTTGTTCGCCATGTTCGACGAGGACGAACAAAAAGAAGCCCTGGCGCTCATCGAGGAGAATCGCGTACTTCTACGCAACTGGTGGAAGCATTGTCCGGAGAATTTCGAGCATAAGTTTCTGCTGGTGGAAGCCGAATTCGCGCGCATCAAGGGCAAGCAAATCGAGGCCATGGAATACTATGACAAGGCCGTGGACTCCGCGCGCGAACACGGCTTTACGGGTTACGAGGCCCTGGCCAATGAACTCGCGGCGAAATTTTACATCGCCATCGGTAAGCAGCGCTTCGCGTCCCTCTACATGCGCGAAGCGTGCGAACTCTACTCCAACTGGGGCGCGAAACCTAAATTCGAAAGCCTCAAGGAGCGCTACCCCGATCTGGTCGCCGTGCGGGAAGAGGCCGCGGCGACCCACGTGGAATCGGACACCGTGGATACGGAGACCTCGTCGTCGGGAAATCGCAAGACGGGTTCCATCATGGAACTTTCGGCCTTCATGAAGGCTTCGCAGGCGCTCTCCGGCGAAATTCGTCTGAGTAATCTTCTAAAGGAAATGATGAAGGTGCTCATGGAATACACTGGCGCCCAGCACGGGTATTTGATCCTGGACAAGGAAGGGCGTTTGTTCGTGGAGGCGGACGGCGCGGCCAGCCGAGATGAGACGGTCATTCTTAATTCGGTGCCGGCGGACGCGGTGGAGAATCTGCCCCGGGTGATTATCAATTACGTGGCCCGGACGAAAGAGAGCATCGTGCTGGCGGACGCGGGCCAGGAGCCCCTGTTCGCCAATGACGAAAGCATCGGCGCTCAACAGTTAAAGTCCGTTCTGTGCATTCCCGTCATGGGTCAGGCGAAACTCATGGGGCTCATTTACCTGGAGAATAATCTGGGCACGGGCGTGTTTACGCGGGACAGGTTGGAAGTAGTGAATCTACTCGCGGCCCAGCTGGCCATTTCCATTCGCAACGCCAACCTCTATACCACCGTGGAGGAAATGGCCCAGAGTTTCGCGCGCTTCGTGCCCAGTCAGTTCCTGGAGATGCTGGAGAAGGAAAGCATCAACAAGGTCGGCCTGGGTGACGCGGTCGAGAAGGAACTCACCGTTTTGTTCAGCGACATTCGCCGCTTCACCCATCTTTCGGAATTGATGAGCGTGAAGGACAACTTTCAGTTTCTGAATTCATACTTGAAACGCATGGGCCCCGTGATCAATCGCAATATGGGCTTCGTCGACAAGTTCATCGGCGATGCCATCATGGCCCTCTTCGCCTACTGGCCCGGCAACGCCCTGCGGGCCGCCATCGAGATGCGGGAGGCGTTGAAAGTTTTTAATCAGCATCGCATGGAGTGGGGCCTGGATCCCATCGAGACCGGGATTGGTTTGCATATCGGCAAGGTAATGCTCGGAACCCTCGGAACCCACGGTCGCCTGGAAACCACCGTCATCGGGGACGCCGTGAATCTCGCGGCGCGATTGGAAAGTATTACCAAGGCCTACAAGACGCCCATCATTCTTTCCAGCGCGCTCTTCGCCAAGTTGGACGATACGTCCGAGTTTCATCTGCGCGAAATTGATTCCGTGCGCGTGCGGGGCAAGAGCAAGGTCGTCGTGCTCTATGAATGCTTCGACGCGGATCCGCCGGAGACCATCGAGCGCAAGGTGAAGACGCTGGACCGTTTTACGGCCGGTCTGGTGCTCTACAAGGGCGGTAACTTTCGCGAAGCCCTGCGCCTGTTCAGCGAGTGCGCGGACACGGTGCCGGAAGATCCCATCCCGCGCATGTACGAAAAACGGTGCGTGGATTTGTTGAGCGAACCCCCCGGCGAAGACTGGCAGGGCATCGTCGATCTTTAGGCGGTTTACTCGAAGCGAAAGGTCCCCAGCACCGCGCCGATCATGCCCTTGCGCTCGAAGTCGGCGAAGGACTTGATGGGCGAATCCCAGCCGGCCCGGGCCGCGATTTGTACGCCATTGGGTCCGTCCGGGGCCGGAAGTAGAATCACCAGCAGGCGATAGCGGCCCTCGGGCCCCGGTTCATCCCCGGCGGCGTTGATCTCGGCGTGAATTTGAAAGGCGGTCATGCCGCGAAACGAGCGGCGAAGATTGAGCCGGATTTGTGTTTGCTTGTACGTGCGCTTCAATTGCTTTTCGAAGCTTCGCGCGGCGGCCTGTAGCAGGAAGCCCTTGCCCATTCCCGGCAGGCGACCGACGGTTAATTCCTCGAGCATCTTTTTGTCGGGCCCGCGTTTGCGCAGGCGAATATAGTACGCGTTGAAACGTTCCTTCCCTTTCGGGGCGATTCGAGCCTGGTTCACTTCCAGTTTGTTCGGGTAGGAAAGCGCGAAGGACGCGGGCGGCAGTCCCCGGCCCAGGGCGAACTCGGGCGTGACGCGAAATGCATTGGCCAGTTCCCGGGCGGGCGGTCGCGGCGATTCGCATCCGCCGAGCACGAACAAGGCAAACAGTAGAACGGCGATTCTTCTCATGGGAATGCCCCGCTTACTTCAAATGCTTGCGCATGAACTCCACGACTTTCTTTTCCGCCAGCGGGCGATTCTTTTGCCAGGCTTTCGTGTGTTCGCCGCCCTCAACGGACCAGAATTGCTTGGGTTCCCGGGCCGCGCGAAACAGATCCCGGCCGTGGTGGTAGTCGACGCGTTTGTCGGCCGTGCCGTGAATAATAAATACCGGCCGGGGTGAAATCGAGGCGATGGCTTTCACGGGCGTCGGGTCGCTCGTGTTTAGATTACCCCGGGACTCGTAGAGCATGGTGACCAGCGGCAACAGGGGATATTCGGGCAGCCCGAAATCGGCTTTGGCGCCTTCCACGATGACGCTTCTGAAATCCGCGAAGCCGGAATTAAAAATACCCGCCTTGATGCGCTTGTCGGCCGCCATGGCCATGATGGCGGTGGATGCCCCCATGGAAAAACCGAAGACTCCGGCCATGGGAAGCTTGCGCTCTTTCAAAAGATAGTCGATGCCGGCGTGGATGTCCTTACGTTCGTGATAGCCCATGGAATTGAAAGTCTTTTCGCTCTTGCCGCAGTTACGCGCGTCCGCCAGCAGCAAGTTAAAGCCGGCCTTGTGCAACGCGGAAGCATAGCGCATGCCTTCGCGCCTGGTGGCGCCCCGCCCGTGTTGAATGAGAATGCCCGGCGCTCCGGCGCGACCCGCTATATACCAGGCGCTCAGACGGATGCCGTCGCTTGCGCGATAACTTACGTCCTCGAACTTGAGGTTAACTTGAGACGGGTCTTTACAATATACATAGTGCGATGTCTTGCAAACATGCGGCGGCGGATGCAACAGGACGTTGGAAAAATACCAGGCGCCGCCGAACATCGCCGCGGCGAAGACGAATAGAATAACGGAGATGAACCACGCTGTTTTTTTCATTCCGGCCATTGGGAATATTAAGATTCCGGGATGTCAAGTTCTCTCCTGGAATTGTCCTTTACAGACGGCCCCGGGTCGGTGTCTGATCCTGCTTATTCCGAGTTCATCGGGGAGGAGAATTTCGTGGAGTATAAACGGCCGACTTTCAGGGAGAAACTATCCTATCGCTTCGACAATTTCATGGCGGGGGGCGCCCGTTCCATCTTCATGGCGCTGGTCCTGGTGTTCGTCAGCGGTTTTGTCGTTACGGCCGCTGTACGATTGACCATAACCACTACGGCTCCCGCCGCCGAGTTCAAGGACAGCAAGAAGACGACCGTCGGCACGGACCTCTGGAGTAACTTTATTCAAATCATTGATCCGGGCGGCATCGCCGAGGACAATGATTCGCCCTGGTTCATCAAGATCATGGGCATCCTGACGGTCTTCTTCGGACTGATCTTTTTCTCGGCCGTCATCGCCTTTATAACTACTCAACTGGACTTAAAGCTCGAGGACCTAAAGAAGGGGCGCAGTCGCGTCCTGGAGGAGGATCACACGTTGATCCTGGGCTGGGGTGATCGCGTCATGGAAATCATCCGGGAGCTGGTCATCGCCAATGAATCGGAATCCTATGCCTCGGTGGTGATCATGTCCGAGGAGCCCAAGGAGGAAATGGACGACTACCTCAACGAGCATCTGACCGAACGAAAGACGACCCGCATCCGAACTCGCACCGGCGTCCCCACGTCGCTGGATGCCTTGGAGCGAGTGGCGGTGACGGAAGCCAAGTCGGTCATCGTTCTGCCGACTTGCAATGAAGCTGCCTCGCTGGAGGAAAAGACCATCTCCGACGCCAAGACGCTCAAGACCCTGCTGGCGGTCGTGGCCGCGTCCCGGGACGACGACACAAAGGCTAATATCGTCACGGAGGTTTTCAACAAGGACAACCGCGAACTCATGGTGGGCCTGGCGCCGGACAACATTACCATGGTGGATACCGAGGACATGGTGGCGAAGATTATCGTGCAGACTTCGCGTTCGTCGGGATTGGCGGCCGTTTACGGCAACTTGATCGGTTTCGACGGTTGTGAATTCTATTACTACAACGATAAAGCCTGGGCGGGCACGAGCTTCGGGGACCTACCGTTTCATTTTCCCGACGGCGTTCCCTTCGGAATTCGCAATGAGAAAGACGGTCTGCGCCTCAATCCGGATCCGGACTACGTCATGCAGGCCGAGGACGACATCATCATCGTCGCCGAGGACGATTCCACGATCAACTACAAGGGCAAGATGCAGTATCAGCCGGGTAACTTCGAACCGGCCGAAGGCGCGCGGCTGGAGCAGAGCATCGAGAAGGAATTGATCATCGGCTGGAACAGCAAGGGCAAGATCATCATCGAACAATACACGGATTACATCCTGGAGAATTCGGTCATCGACGTCGTGTTGCCGCCGGGGGACGAGGAATTCGTAGGCGAGATTGAAGCCATCAAGGCGGACAAATCCAATCATCGCATAAACATCCACCACGCCGATCCCCTCTCGCGGGCGGACCTGGAAGCCCTGAATCCGGACTCCTATAACAACGTGATTCTCTTGAATAAAGTCGAAGACGACGTGGAAAAAGTCGATTCCACCACTATTACCATTTTGCTCCTGCTGCGGGACATTTTTCAGAAGACTCGTCAGAAGCGCGGCGAGCAAGTTAAGACCCAGATTATTTCCGAGGTGATGGATTCGGAGAACCTGGAACTCATCAGTCGAACGGGGGTGAATGATTTCATCATTTCCAACCAGATGATTTCCAAGATTTTCTCCCAGGTTTCGGAGAACCCGGACGTACTGGAGGTTTACGAGGACCTGTTCCGGGAGGACGGGTCGGAAATCTACCTCAAGCCCGTGAAGCTCTACTTTAAGACCGTCCCCACCGAGGCGATTACCTTCGCGGATTTGATGCTTCAGGCGCAAAAACGCAAGGAAGTCTGCCTGGGATATCGAAAAGGAAGCAATTCAAGCAATGTGCAGGAGAACTTCGGAGTGCATCTGAATCCTCCCAAGGATACCGTGTTCCAGGCGGAAGCGGGAGACATGCTCATCGTCGTAGCCGAGGACGAATTGTGATTCCCGGAAATTTTTCGAATTTAAATTAAAATTTCAACAATTGAATATTTGAAGGCACCTGTCAAAAATTGACAGGTGCCTCTCGCTCAAAATGCATGAAGTTCGCCGAAAGTTTGCATCTCGGTGGATTTCATGCTTTTTTTGTGAGGAATGAAAGGTGGGGAGGGGGGTTAGCGGACTACTTTTTTAGCTTTCTTCGCTTCCGATACCCAGCGTTTTACCTGCACCATGCCCGGTACACGTTCAACAAGCTTGTGCCGTGAGTTGGCTACATGCATGCCTTCCAGAAGTTTATCCGGTTTTTGCTTCGAGAGTTTCTGCAAAGTGTTTACTCCGACCGCGTCCGGGAGGTCCGCTTTCAAACCGGCAATGCCCTTGATTCGAAAAAAATCGGCATGGTGAACCCATTGCTCGATGTTCTTCTCGTTGATTCGCGTGTTCTTCGCGATGCTTTTTCTCCCTTGCCGCGTCGAACCTTGCGAAAGTAGTTTCTCGATGGTCGTTACGCCCGCTTTCTTTAGTTTGCCGGCAGTCGTACCATTGATTCCTGAAATTTTATCTAGTTTTGCCATTTCTTTCTCCATCAATAGATCGCATTCATATATGGAATTTGACGATTATTCCGGCGCTTTTCTGATGGATTCGTCAAGACAATTACGAACCGGGGCCGTAATTTCAGCATGGTTTTAATATAAAATATCTTAAGCAGAAAAAACGCGGATCGGTTTGCGCCTTAACGCGGTGAAAATTAACGGTTCATCGCGCGTGTAAGTGATCAAGAAGACATCAACTTGCTCATTTTCGCGACGCGGGGATCATTCGCGGCGATGCTTCGCGCGCGTTCCAGGAGTTCACCGGACTGAAGCGTATGGTTCATTAATCGCATTAACTCACACAACAGGAGTAGTCCTTCCAGATTACGCGGGTTCCTCAAGATCAACCGTTCGGTTAGCGCGGCGGCGCGCGCATAATCCTTGTTTCGATAGTGAGCCAGCGCCGCCTGGTAAATGTACTTTTCCCGCGCCGGGTTAAGGCGAGCGCAATGTTCGTAAAGTTGAGCGGCACGGCCGAGATTTCTTTCCTTTATGTGCAGCAAGGCCAGGTTCTGGGCGATGCTCTCGGTTTCCGGATAGCGGAGATGCAATTCCTCGTACGCGCTCACTGCTTCCCGGCGATTTCCTCGGCGCGCCTCCCGCAGGCTTGCTTGCATGCGATTGCGAGCCTCTTCGTCCGGCTGGTTGTCCGCCGGTTTCGCTTCGCGGCGATATATTTCCACGGTTTGTCCAACCTCCTCGGATGATTCAGTTGAATTGTCCCCACGAACACATATGCGCTCGCCCGGCTGCATCTGGTAAACCCCGATTTCCCTGGGAGTTTCCATGGGCGGCCCCACTTTCCCGGTGCTCAAGCGGGCCTCTATTGTCGGAGTTCCGACGGTTGCATAGTACAGGTAGCCGTTCAGGGGATCCAGGAGTGTCAGGAAACCATCCGGGGCGCCGGTGTCAGGCTGGGAATCGCCCTGAAAATGTCGGAACTCCGACAAATTCGCCCGCAACCAGGTCTCCGGAAAGGTATTCTCGGCTTGTACGGGATCTCCGGGGCGATTCACGGCCAGTAACCCCCAGCGGGTAAGGGTCGGGGACTCAACCGGTCCTTTTGAGGAGAAGGCCGCGATCAGGGCCAGGTAATCACGGCCGGCCATGCGGAGCTGTCCCGTGAAGACCGTCGGGGGCGCTGTTTCGGGAGAGCGGACGGATATGGTCGCGAACTCCGAATCCAGACCGGGAAGGGAGCCGGATTGGGGCGTCGGGGCCCGGTATTGTCGGTCTTCCGACACCTGTTCGGACAACTCCGGACTTGCTTGCCCTGCTTGCGGCCGATCCGACCGAGGGAGCAGGAGAGCCGGCAGAAGCAAGCCGGCTCCGAAAAGAAAGAGGGCGGGAGCCTGGTATAAATGAAAGCCCGGCAACAAGTGCAGCAGGAAGGCCGCCGAAAGCAGGGTGGGCCCCAGACCGGCCGCCAGCGTGTCGGAACTCCGACGCTTAAAGAACAGGAAGAAGCCGCGCAAAGCCAGGGCCGGTCCCGCGGCCAGGGCGATGGGATTCAGCAGTCGTTCCCGAATCGTGAACCAGACGGTCTGATCGCCGTTCAGGGCGATTACGCCGGCGGCGGGGAGCAACAAAATCGCCGGAAGCCAGGCCAGGCCCTGAACCGCGCGGCGACGTGGGGTCAGGGGCTCGGACCCCGAAGCGACGGACGCGGCCGGAAAAATCCCGAGCAGGGCCGGAGCAAGCATCGCGAAGACCAACAACAGTGCCGCGAATTCAAGGCGCTTTCCCCATTGAAAAGTAAACAGATCCTGGACGGAAGTATTGCCGGCCAGTGCCAGGAATAGGGCTCCGGAGAAAAGCACGACGGAGAGCAGGGCGCGGCCCCGGAGCAAGCCGGCCGGCGTGCCGCGAATACCCGTGAGCAAGAAAATCGCCGCGGCGAAAAGCAGCGCGGCCGTCAACAGGGTGGGGAGGGCTTCCATGCGGGCGCGTTCCCGCAGCAAGAGCAGCGGCCCGGCGCGATGGGGGCCGGCGATGATCCCGCTTTCTCCCTTGAGGCCGCGCACGCGAAGCGTAAGCTCGTTGACCGTCGCTTCATCGCCGTGGGGGCCTGATGCGATTTTTAACAGCTCCGTCGGCAAGTAGTACAACCGTTCGCGCCCGAAGGCGCCGCCCTCGGACGTTTCGCGTCCCGTGGAACCGATCAACTGCCCGTTGAGGTAGGCTCGATCCGTATTGGAGATTCGCCCGGGCATGATCCCCAGCGGAACGCGGGGGCGTGCGCGAACAATGAAGCGAAGGCGAAACCAGATGACGCGTTCGTCTCCCATGAAGCGCGTCGGCGTAGTATTGTTCCAGCGCGTGGGCGGCGTGTCGAGCGTCTCCTCGAAACCATACTGCCAGCCCATGGTTCCGGTAAGCGCGAAAGTATTGACTACCACCGGGCGAGACGTCTCGCCCGCGTCCGCGAGCAGCGCCGTCGTGAACGAACCGCGGGGAATCGCCGTGAGCGCGAAAAGAAGCAATAACGCTCCGCCGAATAACTGTCTTGCCATGCACATAAGAGGACGCGTTTTCCTTGTCGAAATCATTTCCCGGGAAAATACTGTCAATCACTCGGACTCGCCATGGAAATCACCAGGGAGTACTTCTATTCCATCGACGGCAGGGGTCGCCTCTTTCACGACGCAACCGAACTTACGGACGAGAAGTTTCTGAACTTTTTCCTGAAACGGCTCCGCGTGAATGATACCGGTCGAAAGCCGGAATATCCCTACGTATCTCCCTGCGGGCGCGAAATGAACTACGTGCGCTGCGCGGACCGAGTCATCGTCTTTGTTCGTCTGGACGCGAATCGCCTTTACTACGGCCCGGACCTGTTCGTGGAGTTCGAGCCGGATCGCCTCCGCTTCGACGAGAATGGACGCCTGTATCATCCCGCTCCGGTGGGTGACGTGGGTTCCATCGGGCCTAACTTAATGCGCGAGTTCGCGCCGTCCCTGCGTCCCTGGGGTCCCTATTATGAGCTGGAGTTGGCCGAGCGATCCCATGTCATC
>CAZGYS010000087.1:0-14496 GCA_964530305.1 uncultured Leptospiraceae bacterium | reverse complement strand
CCGAAATGATCGCCGTCGGTGACATTGGCCAGGCCGGCCATGATTCCGCCGGCACCCTTGTCGGCCACGTTACCCGCGCCCAGGTCCAGACCGTAAACATAGTCGTTTTCCCCGTAGAAGATGTTGAATCGCAATCCGACCACGGTGACGTCGTCATCGAAGAGCTGAATGGGATCGAAGAAGGCGATCTGAATCGGCGTGACGCCCTGGGCCTTGAGCACGGCGCTCGGAAGTAATATCAGCAGCGCGGCCAGAATCATCCGGCGGAGCAAACTTGCGCTCCCGACGCTCTTTCCCCACTTGCTCTTTCGATTCTTCATTTTGGCCTCGATGTTCCTGTCCGAATTCGCCTATCGGACGATTTTCAGATGCTGGTGGGTATCTTTTTCCGCCGCCGGAACGCCGCGGGCGGAGAAAAAACCATCGACAAAGACGGATCGCCTATCCAAAAAAAAGCTGTCCCCGCGACCTCATTCTCGGGTACATTGCGGAATCGCCTATGTCGGAAAAAACGGGAAGACTCAAAAAAGAACTTTCATTATGGAGCGCCTATGCGGTGGCCACGGGTTCCACCCTGAGCTCCGGCTTCTTCCTTCTACCGGGGCTGGCCTTTGCCCAGACCGGGCCCTCATTCGTGCTGGCCTACCTGGCCGCGTCCCTGCCCATGATTCCCGGCGTCTTCTGCGTGGCGGAACTGGCCACGGCCATGCCGCGCTCCGGTGGTCTTTACTATGTCGTCGACCGAGGGCTCGGCCCCATGATCGGCGCCGTGGGCGGGCTCGGCGTCTGGATGGTGGTTGTTCTCAAATCGTCCTTCGCGCTGGTGGGAGCGGGAGCCTATCTTCGCATTTTCGCCCCGGACCTGGACATCACGCCCATCGCAATCGGTCTGGCCGTTTTATTCGGAATCATTAATCTAGGCGGCGCCAAGAAGAGCGGCGCTTTTCAGTCCGTGCTGGTGACGGTTCTCTTACTGTTGCTTTCCTTCTTCATCGGCTACGGCTCCACCCAGACCCAGGCCGAGCGCTTCGCGAATTTGTTCGTAGTGAACGCCGACGCCTTCCTGGGAACTTCCGCGCTACTGTGCGTCTCGTTCATCGGCATGACGAAAATCGCGTCGCTGGCGGAAGAGATTCGCAATCCCGAACGCAATATTCCCCTGGCAATGTTTCTCGCGCTGGGTACGGCACTCATCGTTTACTTCGGCGGCGCCATGGTCATACTGGGCGCAAGCGATCCCACGCAACTCAAGGGCAGCCTGACGCCCGCCGCCCTGGCCGCGGAGAGCATCATCGGGCCGGTCGGCAAAATCCTGATCACCGTGGCGGCGGTCTTCGCTTTCTCATCCGTGGCCAACGCGGGCATCATGAGTGCTTCGCGGGATCCCCTGGCCATGAGTCGCGATCAACTTCTGCCTTCGTTCTTCAGTCGCCTTTCGAAACGCAATATTCCCGTGAACACGATCCTGCTGACGGTGGGCGCCATCCTGCTGGTGCTGTTCACGCTGGACCCCACGAAAATCGCCAAGCTGGCCAGTGCCTTTCATCTCTTGATGTTCGCGCTGGTGTGTTTGACGGTGATCATCATGCGCGAAAGTCGCATTCCGTCCTATGACCCGGGCTTCCACGTACCCCTGTATCCCTGGCTGCCCTTGTTCGGCATCCTGCTACCGTTCTTTTACATCTACGAATTGGGCCTTATGGCGATTCTGTTCGCCGCGGGTTTGATGACCATCGGCATCATCTGGTATTTCGCGTTCGCCCGCCGACGCGTGCAGAGAGGCGGGGCGATTTTTCACGTCTTCGCGCGCCTGGGCGAACTCAAATACGAAGGCCTGGATACCGAGCTGCGTGAAATCATGCGCGAAAAAGGCCTGCGCAAGGAAGACCCCTTCGACGACATCATCGCGCGCGCCGTCATTATCGACCTGCCCGGTGTAGACGCCTTCGAGGACGTCGTGGCCCGGGCGGCGGGCGCGCTGGCCGCCAAGACCGGTCGAAGCGCCGGGGCTCTTGAGGAACAACTGCTCAACGGCACCCGCCAGGGCGGGACGCCGGTTTCACGGGGCGCGGCCCTGCCCCATATTCGCCTGGCCAATCTACCCGAACCGCAACTGGTAATCGCTCGAACGGCGCAAGGCGTGAAAATCGATCTGGTGGCGGAGTTCTGGGGGCCCGAGGTGGCCGAGAAACCCGTGTACGCGTTCTTTTTCCTGGCATCCGCTCAGGCCCATCACGGGCGACACCTGCGCATGCTGGCGCAAATCGCGGAGCGAGTGGACCACGAGAACTTCGTGGAGGACTGGATGGACGCGCGCAATGAACAGGACTTGAAGGAGATCCTGCTGCGCGATGATCGCTTCTTGTCCCTGCGCTTGAAAAGCGATTCGCCGGCGGCCCAGCTCATCGGCAAAAAGATCAGCGACATTCGCTGGCCCACGGAATCCCTGGTGGCCCTCGTCCATCGCGACGGCGAAATTCTCATTCCCCGGGGCGATCTCGTCTTCATGGAGAACGATCGCCTCACCGTGCTCGGAGAACCACCCAGTATCGAGAAATGCCGCCAACTATACGGCCCCGGCTCCTTGCGAAACAAGTCCGTGGAATCCTGAACCGTTTGCCGTGAATCGCCATCACGAATCGCTTCGCGCTGTTTTCGTTTTTCAATTAGCCGCGGGCGATTCGGGCGTCGGTTTGATCACGGGCATGTAGAAAGCCAGCGCCGTGCAAACCAGGAAAATCGATCCGGCGAAGACGAAAGTCATCGTGCCGAAACGAGTGTAGGCGAAGCCCCCCAGGATCAAACCCGTGATGCTCGCCAGGCTCCCGATACCGGCCGCGAAACCCTGAATGGCGCCCTTCCCGTCCTTCGGCCCGAGGCCCGCGAGAATCGCCATATAGGAAGGCCACATGATGCCATTGCCCAGCGCGAACAGCAAAGCCGCCAGGTAGGCCGCGTAGTCGTGGGTAATACTGTAGGCACTGAAACTCAGCACCATGAACACGCTGCCCACGCCGAACAAGAGCGCCGTACTGAAACGTTTGATGAGCGCGCTCAACAGGGGGCCCTGCACGATGATCATCGCCACGCCGGCGAAAGAAAAAAAGAATCCCAGTTCCTCGGTCTTCCAATTGAGAGCCTTCGCCGCGTGCATGGGAAACGAAGCGTAGTAAATATTGAAAGCCAGAAAGATGAAAAAGTAGAGCCCGAACATCACGGGCAGTTTCTCTATCTTGAGCAAATCGCTCAGGCGATTTTCATTGCCGGTCTTTGTGCTCGCGAGCTGTTGATCATAACAATCGCGCGGCTCCTTACCCATCACGCGCCGCGTGGGCGAACCGCAGGGCGGGCCGTCCAGAGCAGACGGCCTGGACTCCGGCAGAAATAATACGATCATCGCCAGGCCGATGAGGGAAATCGCAATCGCCGCGAGAACCGGCAAGCGTTCCCCCAGAACCGTGGCGCCCAGCAATCCGGCAATCATGGGCCCCAGGACGAAACCCAGGTTCGTCGACAGGGACATGCGACTCATGTTTCGCGCCTGGTCTTTTTCACTGGATAGATCCACGACGTAGGCGGTAGCCACGGAAATATTGCCGCCCGTGGATCCGTCCAGGGCGCGCGCGAAGAACAACAGGAGCAGCGGAAGGGTAAGCGTGAAACTTCCCAGCCAGCCGGAACTAACCTGGGTAAGCACGGTGACGGGAATGGAAAGGGTTACCAGGAAAATCACCCAGCTCAGGAGCGTGCCCACCTGCGTGACGAACAGAATCTTGCGACGTCCATGTCGATCCGACCATCGCCCCAGTAAGGGCGCGCCGAACAATTGGAAGAACGAATACGTGGCTCCCAGCAAACCGTAGACGACTTCATTGCCGCCGAAGCGAGTCACCATGTAAACCAGGAAGGGCAAAACCAGGCTGAAGCCCAGGGTCCCGATGAAGTTCACGGCCAGCAGGGGCAATAAGGCTCGTTTCGCTTGAACTCCAGAAGGATTGCCGCTCATGTTGCCATGGAGGATAAGTTCTATGCAATTGGCAATCGTTCTCTACCAGGGCATGACCACCCTGGATGCAATCGGCCCTTATGAGGTTTTGCGATTCCTGCCGGACGTGGATCTTCGCTTCGTCAGTCATGAACCGGGACCGATTATGACCGACAGCGGCGTGCTGGCGCTGGGCGCGACCCATTCCTTCGCGGAAACGCCCGAACCGGACATGATTCTTCTGCCCGGCTCCATGGCGGATACGGCCACGGCCATGGCCGACGAGGAACTCGTCGGCTGGATCAAGAAGGTTCACCCGGGGACCACCTGGACTCTGTCGGTCTGCACCGGCGCCTTGATTCTGGCGGCGGCCGGAGTTCTGGACGGCCACCCGGCCACGACGCATTGGGCCGCCCAATCGGCATTGGGACCCTTCGGAGTAGACGCCCGACGCGAAGACCGAATCGTCCGCTCCGGCAAGATTGTCACGGCCGCCGGCGTATCGGCGGGGATTGATCTGGCGCTCTGGCTCTACGGCGAAATCGTCGGGCGCGAAGAAGCCGAAATCATACAGTTAAGCATCGAGTATGATCCCCAACCGCCCTTCGACGCGGGACATCCGGGCAAGGCTTCGCGCGAAGTATTCAAGAAGGCCCGCAAGGAAATGCTCATTCGCGCGCGCAATCCCCTGGATATGATTTCCATTCCGAAAATCGCCTGGAATCGATTGATTGATAAGATTCGGGGATGATCGGGAGATCATTGCCCGGCTTTTTTCACGGAGGCGCTTTTGTCCGCGATGTTCCCGTGTTCCACCAGGCGCAAATCATGAATATGATCCGTGGCCGTAATGCCCGCGGTGAAAAATTGTCCCAGCGCCGCTTTTAACAGACGCGCCTTGCTCCTGGTCAAACCCGACGTCCCGACATTCCCGCCGGCAATATTTACCACGATATCGACCCAGGCGTAGCTGGTACGCAGCATGGCCCGGTCCCGCAGGACGCCGAATTTCACGTTCGGATCCAGCGCCGTAGCGCGCACGACTTTATATTTTCCGCCGTACAGGTTACCGCCGACGTCGGTTTTACTGGTGTGGATTCGCTTGACGCGTCGGGTAGCGTCCATGGCCAGCAGGCGAAAATCCAGAATGCCGATTTCCGCTTGCTTCGTACCCGGATCGAAATAATTGAATTCGTCGAGCTTCGCGATGGGCATGGCGACGCCCGGGTATTCATGATACCCGACCTTACCCCGTCGGCCGCTGGCCACATAGGTATGTATCAGAGCGCGCTTCACGAACCCTCGATCGTCCACGTACAGTTCCCAGACGTGTCTCCAGGTTCGGGCATTCCTTTCACGCCAGTAGGTATGGATACGCCAGAGTCCCTCCTCGGTTCTCTTTATGATTCGCATGGATTTTTGGTGCGGATAGGGCGATTCCACATAGCGCGCGAAATCACCAACGCGCGGATTTTCGTGGAGGGGAATCCAGTTGGGCGCGGAACCCGGGGGCCGCCCGCTTGAGTGGGAGGTCGTTGACGAAGCGCAGCCCCCCATGACCAGGACGCACAAAGCGATTATCGCGAGTCGCATGTCCCGAACATGACACACTTCCCTCACTGGAACAAGGAAAATTTCGAATCGTCGTCCTTTTAACGGGGCCGCGTGCCTGATTGGCAATCGTCGGAATGGAAAACCGTCTTGAATGAATTCACGCGCAACGGCGGACTGGTTCTCGACCATGAAAAGCAAGCAAACGGGAAAAATCGCCATTGTGGGTAATGGCCCGGCGGGATTGGTAATGGCGATTGCGCTGGCTCGACGGGGCATCCCGTCCACCGTATTCGAACAGGACCTGCACCCGGAAGAAGCTCCGCGCTTCAACCCCGAGCGCTCCTATACCATCGACATCACGGGCCACGGCCTCAACGCGCTCCGACATATCGACGCCACCGAGATTTTCGACGAACAACTGATTCCCTTCAAGGGCATCGTAACGCCCCAGGTAGTGGAGGAATGGAAAGGGCCGGGTTGGACCGGTTCCCGGGGCGATATTCTATGCGCCTTGATGCTGCTGGTCAAAGCCCGGTACAAAAAGTACATCAAATTTAATTTCAGTACGCGCGTCGTCGCCGTGGACGCGAAAAGCGGAACCGTCAAGACCGAGCCGGCAAACGGAAAAGGCAAGGGCAAGAGCTCTACATTCGATCTGATCATCGCGGGAGACGGCGGTGGTTCGGTCGTACGTCGTTCCCTCCAGGAACAGTTCTCGGACTTCAAGGCGACGCGAACGGATGTCGCCAACTACGCGACCATGCTCGAATTGGATCTCATGAACGACCGGCTCGACAAGCGCTATCTGCAAGTGCTGAATCTATTTCCCACCTGCGTGGCCGGCGCCATCAACGGCGATACCGGCCCCGGTTCGGCGCGCTGGTTTTCCATGGTGGGCGTGAATCATAAAATGAGTTTCGCGAGCGCGGACGAAGCCATGAAGTTCTTTCGTAAGAAGGCACCCCGCGTACTGGAATACGCCAGCGAAGCGTCCATCGCCTCGTTCGCGGAGCGCGAGTGTCGGCACATTGGTCGTCGCGTCACCTGTTCCCGCTTGAATGCCGGGCGGGTGATTCTGCTGGGTGACGCGGCCGCTCCATTTTCGCCCATTGGTCAGGGCATCAACGCGGCCATGGAGTCGGCCATCTACCTGGACCGATGCATCGAAGATACGTCTCCCGACGATCTAGTCCGGGCCGGGGAACGTTTCAACCGAGCCTGGAAGCCGGAAGCCGACGCCATCTCCTGGATCAGCGAGCAGGTTATCTTCGGCCGCGTCTCCCATATTCTGCGCATGGTCGTAACCGCGAAGCTGGGCATCAATGTCGTCTCCGACGCCAAGCGAAGCGACATTTCATATTCCGAGGCCGCGCGACGCGGGAAGCGCATCCCGTTCCTGTGGAGCTGAACAAGCCGTCGTTCGGGCCATGACCCAATCGCCTCATAATCAATGGGAACTGGGCGTGCAAAAAGGCGCCGCCCTGGTCCTGCCCCATCAAGCTGGTTGGGCGGACGAATTCCACGCGGAGAAAGGACGCCTGCTGCAAGGGTTCGAATCGCCTCCGCCGCTGGAACACGTGGGCAGCACGGCGGTGCCCGGTCTGGCGGCGAAGCCCATCATCGACATACTCATGGGCTTTCGCGATGAAACCGAATACGAAGCGTGCCGAACGGCCTTGAAACAACTGAACTACGAGTACAAGGGCGATCCCTTCACGCGAGGAGATCACATTTATATTCTAACGCACGACGGCTTCACCCATACGCACAAGATTCACCTCACGGCCCATGGGGGCGAAGAGTGGATGCGCAAGACGGCCTTCCGCGACTATCTGATTGCGCATCCGGACCGAGCACGAGCCTACGGCGATTTGAAGACGAGACTGGCCCGCCGCTTCCCCAACAATCGCCGCGAATACTCACGGCTCAAAAGCGAATTCATCCAGGCCGTCCTGCGGGACACGCCGACAAAATAAAGCGGGACGGGTCGCTTGATTGACCGGCGGCGCGATCCGAAAAATACCCCCAACAGGATTCGAACCTGTCCACATGGTTTAGGAAACCACCGCTCTATCCACCTGAGCTATGGGGGCGACGAAGGCGGACATCAAGCGCGCGAACCCAGACAAATGTCAAGTTCTATTTGAGACTTGACTTTCCCGAAAGATTCGCATACTTTAAGAGAGCATGCTGTACAATATCGTACAACCTGATCCGGATTTGCGGCCCTACATCGATCTCATGCTTCAGTTCGAGCACGCCGGGGCGCCGGTAAGTATTCGCAATTTTCCGGCCGCGAATATGAGTCTGGCCTTCAACTATGGAGACGATCTCCACGAACAATGTGGAGAACATTCGGCTCCGGGGAATCGCATGACCCTGGAAGCCTACCAGAGTGATCCTATTTTGTATACGCCGCGTGGACGCGTAGGCATGATCATCATCGTCCTGAAACCCTGGGTCCGGGGCATTCTCAAGGAACTACGCGGTTCTTTTTCATTACACGGCAATCTTTCGCTGGCGGACATTTACGGTCGGCGCATCGAACTGCTGAGCGAACAAATCGACGAATGCAAAACGGTAGCGGAAAAAATCGAAACGGCTCAAGGCTTCCTGCGCGAAATCGTTTCGCCCGACGAGGCACCCGCGCGAACCGCCCACGCACTGGAGCTGATGACCCGCACGAACGGGTTGATGTCGATCCCCGAGATGAGCAAGGAAATGGGTTTGAGTAAGCGCCAGTTCGATCGTGTTTTCCAGGCGGGCATCGGCACGTCGCCCAAGCACTACGCCCGCGTCGTCCGACTCCGTCGCGGCCTGCGCCTCATCCAGGACTCGAACTTTTCCCTGACGGAAATCGCCCATGAATCCGGGTTCTTCGACCAATCCCACTTCATCAAGGATTTCAAACGGTTCACCGGCTTCACGCCCCGAGAATTCACGCGCTTCAAGGGAACGGTGGGCAACACCTGCCACCAGGTACAAAGACTCGGGGAGGAGCCTTCAGCGGGTATAGAGCCTTCAGCCTATGGAGAGCCCTCAGCGGGTATAGAGCCGTCAGCCCATGAAGAGCCTTCAGCCCCGCTCGCCAGCTGGATCGCTTAGATTCCGATTTTTCACGGGATTTTTTTCAAGCGTGTCTCGATTTTACAATTAAAACCCGCCGAACCGTTCTATCTTCTTCTCACATTACAAGGAGAAGCAACAATGAAAGCACTGGGAATCAACGCGCCCATCGGTTCGGGCGACCTGCCGGATCATCTACGCGAACTGGAGCTGCCTCTGCCCGAACCGGGCAAGGGCGAAATTCGAATTCGCGTACGAGCGACCAGCATTAATATCGACGACATTCACATCGCCGAGGGCACCATGATCGGCGGCCTGCCGGTTACCCCGAAGGCGGACGCGAACCAACCTCTCGTTCCGGGAACCGACGTGGCGGGCATCGTGGACGCGCTGGGCCCGGGGGTACAAGACATTAAAGTCGGCGCGCGAGTGCTCGGGGTTTCGCGCCCGTCGGATCCGCGCGGGCCCTGGGCGGAATACTGCATCGTGAAAGCAGCGGACGTCGCTGAAATTCCGGAAGATCTTGCCTTCGAGGCAGCGGCACCGCTGCCTCTTTCCGGAACGGTGGCCCTGAACAGTATCAAGAGCGCCGGGGAACTTCGAGGCAAGACCTGCCTGGTAATCGGTGCATCCGGCGGCATTGGTACGCTGTGCGTTCAGATTCTGAACTCCATGGGCGCCGAGGTCTGGACCGTAAACAGCTCAAGCAAGGCGGCGCTGGTAAAAGGTCTGGGCGCGAAACGCGTCTTGAATCGCAATGTAAAACCGTTCGACGAGCAATTGCGCGAAGCTGGAAGCAAAGTGGACGTTGTGTTTGATTTCGTGGGCGGACGGGATACGGAAAGGCGGGCGCTTTCGATTCTGAAGCCCGGAGGCAAGTTCATTACCGCCGTGGGACCCGTGGCGTGGATCGGTGAGGAGAAACTGGGGGCCTGGAAGATCGCCGGGATGTTCGCCTATGTGGCGCGAAGAATGCTGTTTTCGCGCGTGTTCGGCGGGCCGACTTACACCATGCGTTCCTTCAACAAAGTGGATTTCGCGGGTATTCGTGAGTTCCTCATCGAAACCGGCAACCGCGCGGTGGTGGAGGCGGTCGTGCCCCTGGAACGCGATGCGATACGCGGCGCCCTTAAGAACGTAATTGCCCACAAAACCGCGGGGCGCGTCGTCATCGACGTGGCGAACTAAACTCGGATTTTAAGGGCTGGATTTTTTTCATGGGGCGGGGTTCATGGATCGCCATGTCCCCGCTCGTGCTGCATCTTCTGGATTATCTGCTCACCGCCTTTCACACCGCCTTCATGCTCTTCAATATTCTGGGCTGGCTGCCCCGACGCACGCGACGCTGGAACCTGGCTACGCTCTCGCTGACGGCCCTGTCCTGGTTGGGTCTGGGCTACTGGTTCGGCTGGGGGTACTGTATTCTCACCGACTGGCACTGGCAAATTCGACGCGCCCTGGGACATTTCAACATGCCCAATTCCTACGTGAAATTTCTTCTGGATAGACTGACTGGCCTGGATTGGAACGCGGTGTTCGTCGACGTGCTGACGGCTTCCGTTTTCGCCGCCTCATTGGTTCTATCCGTGGTTCTGAACATCAGGGATATGCGCCGCGAAAGAAAAGCTTCGTCTTAATTCGAATTTAACATTGCGGTAATTTTGTGGACGCATTATTCCCGAAGCGACGTATGTGGTCCGAGGGATCCATCCGCGCAATGGATTCGGGGGAAAAAATGCGAAAACTACAAAAAGGACGGCGTCTTGCCGCAATCGTCCTGTTCTTCAGCGCCTTGAACGGATCATTTTTTGAACTGGCGGCGGCGCCGAATGTCCAGCGTATTCCGAACCTTTCGGAACTGCACTCCATGGACTCCCTGCAGGGTAGGCATACCTGGTGGGCCAGCAAGAGCAAAATCGATCCGGCGGAGTACAGCCGGCGCTTCCTGGCTGATTTTCAGGGCACCGCCGACAAACCGGGCGAAGATTGGAAACAGGTCAAGATTCCCGACAATATCGCCGCCGTGCCCGAGTTCGCGAACCTGAAGCCCCGCGTGATCTGGTACCGCAAGGTTTTCACGCTTCCGGAAAACGTCAATGAGCACCTGGCCGTTCGTCTGGGCGAAATTAATGATCGTGACCGCGCGTATTTGAACGGCACGCTTATCGGCTCCACCGGAAAGTGGGACGCGAAGCTGGCGCAAGCATATGATGTACGGCGCATTTATGAAATCCCGGACGGCATTGTTCGCAAGGGCAAGGTGAACATCCTACTGGTCCAGGTCCGGGGGTACAAATTCAACGACTGGGGGATCTATCGCAGTGAAACGCTGATCGGATCCGCGAAGAAAGTTTGGGCCGACTTCTATATCGTCAACTTTCTCAAGATCATTTTGCTGGCCGTATATTTCACGGCCGGACTGTATTTTCTGTTTCTTTTCGTTCGCCGTCGCATGTCCGCGCGAAGCGGTCGCGTGCGCTACGAAAACCTGACCTTCGGCGTTTTCGTCATGGGCCTGGTTACTTATCAGTTTCTACGCACCCAGATGAAGTACTATCTGGGCCTGGATTTTCTGACTCTAAAGAAGATCGAGTACCTGGTGCTCTTCACCATGGTTCCATTGTTGTATCTCTTCGTCCGCGCCTATTTCACCATCCCGCGCAACAAGCTGGTGAAGGTCTGGGACTACGTCAGCATCGGACTTCTGCTGCTTATATTCACCCTCCAGGGAATCATCCTGTTCACGGACGACGCGGCCATGTGGGATCGGCTGAACAATTCCTTCAACCTTCCCGCGTGGTTCGTTTTCCTGGCGGCGATTTTTTCGATTCTTTTTTACAAACTTTTCAAAAAGGACAAGGACGCCGGCTTGATACTGCTGGGCGTCTTCGTGCTCACCATCGCCTCATTCACCGACGTGCTCAGTAACATGGGCTATATTCCAGTGCCGCGCATGACCGGATACGCCTTCATCGTCTTCATATTGAGCCTGGCCTTGATCCTGGCCAATCGCCTGGTGCGACTCAATGAGGAAGTAGAGGATTTGAACCAGAACCTGGAACAAAAGGTGGAAAAGCGCACGGAGGAATTGCGCGAAACCCTGGAGGAAGTCCGCACCCTCAAGATTCAGCAGGACGGCGATTACTTTCTGACTTCGCTTTTGATTCGGCCGCTGGGCGGCATTCACGTGGATTCGCCCTCGGTGGGCATCGAGATGCTGATTCGCCAGAAGAAGAAGTTTCAGTTTCGCAAGTGGGACGCGGAGATTGGAGGCGATTTATGCGCGGGAGACACCATTGAACTCAAGGGGCGACGCTACACCGTAATCATGAACGGGGACGGCATGGGTAAGTCCATTCAGGGGGCCGGCGGCGCGCTGGTGCTGGGCGTCATGCTTAAATCCGTCATCAGCCGGACCCAGGCTTCGCGCGAATACCGGGACAAATACCCGGAGAAATGGCTCAAGGATACCTTTCTGGAGTTACAGAGTGTTTTCGAGGCTTTCGACGGCAGCATGCTCATGTCCGTCGTGCTCGGGCTGGTGGATGATCGGACGGGATTCGTTTACTTCCTGAACGCGGAGCACCCGGGCGTGGTGCTGTATCGCAATCGACAGGCGCGTTTCGTGGGCGAAGAGCCCCTGATGAAGCTGGGGGTCACGGGGATCGAATCCGGTCTTCAGATACGGGGCTTTCGCATGGAGGCGGGAGACGTTTTGATTTCAGGTTCGGACGGCCGCGATGATCTCCTGCTGGGCATGGAGGACGGCGTACGCATCATCAATGAGGACGAGAACCTGTTCTTGAAGGTGGTGGAGGAAGCGGACGGGATCCTGGAGCGGATTGAGGAAAAGTTGCTGATTCGGGGCGATTTGACGGACGACCTTTCGCTGTTGCGCGTCGCGTATCTGGAAGACGCTCCCGTGAAGGAAAGAAATTTACCCGGGGAGTACGATGATCTGCTGGAGAGAAGTCGCCGCGCCCAGAACGCCGGTGATCCGGACCAGGCGGCGCGGCTACTGGAAGAGGCACGCGAAATCGCGGGCGAAGAGCCGGAAGTGATTCGCGGCCTGGCGGAACTGTATCTGAATCGTAAGGATTACGCGAAGGCCGCGCCCCTCTGCGAACAATACACGGAACTGCGGCCCGAGGAATCCGAGTTTCTCTTTCTTACGTCCTACGCCTTGAAGCATACGCCGGGATTAACGCGAAAGGACCTGGAAAAAGCCGCGGACTTCGGCGAACGCTTGCGCATGCGGGACAAGGATCATCTGAAGAACCTCTTGAACCTGACCGACATCCATCGCCTACTGAAGAACGTCCCGCGCGCCGAGAAGCTGTTGAGTCGAGCCCTGGAAATCGATCCCGAGGATACTCGCGCGAACAAGCTGCGAGAATATCTCAAGGGCGCGGCCACGCCCTCTTAGCCGGGAATTTCAAAATTCAATTAACCGGCCAGGAGTTCCTTGTAAAAGGAGTGTGTCCGAGATGCGCACTCCTCCCAGCTGAACTGTTTTTCTCTTTCGCGACCGGCGGCGATCAGTTCGGTTCGTAGTCGGCCATCGGAAAGCAGACGTCGCAGTGCGCCCGTCAAATCCTCATCGAAATACAGCGCCGCTTCCCCGACCACTTCCGGGATGGAACCGCCCCGACCCGCCACAATGGGACAACCATGGTACATGGCTTCCAGGGGCGGTATCCCGAACCCCTCGTAGAGCGACGGATAAACGAAAAGTTCCGCGTGCTTGTAGAGATTGGCCAGCAGTTCGTCGCCGCCGCTCAAGCGCGTGACGCGACCACTGATACCGGCCGCGTTCATGACCTGTTTTTCAGCGGGTGACCAGTCCGGTCCGCCGAAAGCAACCAGCTTGTATTCGCGATTGATATCCCCGGCCCCGGCGTATTCACGCAGCAGCAAGGGAAAGTTCTTGTACTCGTGTCTTTCGCCTACGTAGAGAAGGTAGGGTTCCTCGACCACGGGCGAATCGCCGGCGGCGATGCGTAGCGAATTACCCAGATGAATCGTGCGAATCTTCTCCGGCGCCGTCCCCAGGATTTCGATGATGTCCTCGCGGGTATGTTCGGATATGGCGATAATCGCGTCGGCCTCGGCGATGGCGCGGGCCTTGTGTTTGCTGGTCTCGTCTCCCGACGCGAACATGTCCGGGAATCGCTCCTGAATCATGTCGTATACCGTAAGCACGCGCATCCGGGCTCCCAGGTTCGTCGGCTGAAAATAGGTGGAGTGATGAATATCCGCGCGCTGGCCCCATGCGTGAGCTTGCATCAAGTAGTCGTTGACCTTCGCGAAAGCGCGACCGGTAAAACGAACGCGCGGACGACGCAGGCCGCGTTTTTTTACGCGTTTCAATGATTGAAAGTCATAGGCATTGATATGCAGACCCATGAACAGGTCGACATCCACGTCGGGAAAGCCCCGGGACAGTTCGCGCATCAACTCGAAATAATAGCGGGAAATGCCGCCGTATTGTTGACGCCCGAAGATCTGATGATCGAAAAGTACGTTCATCGATTGGGTTTGGGCTCGGAATTCCCGAGACCCAGGTATTGCTTCCAGGCCGCGCTCGAAGTCAAGACCGCTCGACTTTCGCGCCAGCGCCTGGTCAAACTTGAACGGCGTATTACAAGCGCCGAGATGTGGCCCAGAAAACGCAGCCCCAGGACCAGGCCCGCCAGGGAACGTCGCTCGTGGCGAAAGTCACCGGCGAATTGAGTTCGAGCAATGTAGTTTCGCGCGGGAAATATGGAATACCATTTAATTTCCTCTTCGCGGATGGGAGCCTCTCGCCGTCCGCCCAAAAAGAAGGGCCACCAGTGTCCGCCGAAGCTGAACAGGGCCAGGAGTTTTCGCATCAAACCACCCGGCGGCCA
>CAZGYS010000086.1:5380-14625 GCA_964530305.1 uncultured Leptospiraceae bacterium | reverse complement strand
CTGGAGGCATCCAGGCGCAAGCGCCTCCCGTACAAGCGCGCGCCGGTCTCATACAAGACGTCGAAGAGCCGCGCGCCGCCGTAACGACGAAAGAAGGGCACCAGACCATTGGGCAAGAGTCGCCTTTTCAAAGCTCCCAGCATGCCATCATCCTGGGCTTTCTCATTTATCCGTCAATAAATTAGCGAATCACTTGAGCTCCAGGGCAAGTCGTCGCATCTCGGTCCCATGAACTCTCCGCTCCCCACGGTTAAAGCCGGCCCGTTTATCACGATACTCACGCTGACTACAATGTTGTGGAGCGCGCTCTCCTGTTCCAATGAGCCCACGCAAGCTTCCACCCCCGACCTGAAACGCTGGGCCTACATCGTGCCCCAATCCTTTCGCGCGAGCAACTTCCAGGCGCGTCTTCAAAAGTACGAAGTGCTCTGCATCGGAGTATACCGCCTGAACGAACGGGGCCTGCTCTACGCGACGCCTCGCCTTTCGTCGAAGCAATGGGGGCAATTGAAACAAGCTCGCCGCAGGCGATTTCTCTATCCCTTAATTTCCCTGCGTCACGCGCGGGCGGGAGCGCGCATGCTGGCAAGCCCGAAAGCCCGGGCCGGAGCCGTGCGTCGCCTGGACGCCCTGGTTCGCCGCGAAAAATACGACGGCATTCATATCGACTTCGAGTTTCTCGCTTCGCGTCACCGGGGTAATTTCATAAAATTCCTGATCGCCCTGCGGCGAACGCCGGCCATGCGCGGACGAGTCTTGAGCATCGCCGCTTTTCCGCCCATACACGGTACGCCCGACCAGGCCGCCTTTTTCGACCCGGCCAAACTCGCGCCCCACCTGGATCAAATCGTCTACATGACCTATGACTACCACCTGGCGCGACCAGGGCCCGTGACGCATCTGGGATGGGCCGAAAAGAACATGCGCCTGGCCCTGAAGCACATCAGCCCCGACCGCGTCTGGCTGGGCGTGCCGGGTTACGGCTATGAGTGGACGTATCGCAAACTCAAGAACGGCCGGGGACGTCCCCGAGCCCTGGGAGAGCGCACGGCGAAAATCCTGTGCGCGCGATACGGCTGCAAGCGTCACGACTCGGGCACCCTGGAATTGAAACGCCCCGGTCGCATCGCCTATGTCATGGATCCGAAAATGCGCCGAGACATGGCCGCGCTGGGACGCAAGCTGAAGGTGCGCGGCACGGCGTTATGGCGCATCGGGTTTGAGATGGAATGAGAAGGTCGAATGGTCCAAGGGTTGAATGGTCCAGGGGTCGAAGGGTCTAGTGGTATGCGGGTCCAGGGGTGAAATGGTAGAAAGGTTAAAGGGTCTAATGGTCGAAGGCGCCGACTTAAATATCTCACCACCCTTGCACCCTTTACCTTTAGACCCTTAGACCTTCTTCTCAAACGGAAACCCGCGGCCGCGAAAGAAGCGCGTGTAGCAATAGACCAGAAACGCCCATCCGGCGAACTGCGAAAGCAAGCTGGCCAGGGCCGCGCCGACGATGCCCATGGCGTCGATGAGGTAAATGTTAAGCACGAAACCGGCCACCATGCGCAGGCCCGCTTCCACGGCAATCAGGCGCGGCTGGTCCAGCGCGAAGAGCGCGGCACCCAGGGGCGCGAAGCATAATCGCAATAAATAGTTGGGGTACAGGAGCCAGAAAACGGCGACGGAATCCTCGTATTGGGCGCCGTACCACCATAGGATAAACCAGGAACCCACGAGAACGCCGGGCACCAGTAAAAGCATGCCCGGTATGATAAAGGAATACAGGCGCTTGAAGACGGCCTTGAATTCATCCCGGGAAGTCAGACCGGAAAAGCGCGGCAGCATCACCGCCTGCATGGTGGCCAGCAAAATTAGAAAGCCCTGCATGGGCATGCGCGCCGCGCTGTACAAGCCCCGCTGATCCGAATTTTCGATCAGATGAATCTCCATCCAATCCGAGAGAATGGACATGAAGGACGCGGCCAGAATCCACAGATTAAAATAGAAGAGTTTGCGAATCCAGGGTTGCCATTCACTCTTTTCCGCCTTTTGAAACAGAAACGACGCGGGAAAAAAGAAAAAGAAAATCACCGCCGCCGGATAGGGACCCAGCGCGAAGGCGAAGACCACATGCTCGGCGCGAATCGCCTCGGCGTCCACCAGAATGAAAAGTCCCAGCACGCCGATGCGCAAAAGTCCCACGGACGGCAACCAGAGGGAAAGCTTGATGAAATCCTCATGGGCAATGAGCAATGATTCCAGATAGGACAGAATCGACATGCCGAAGCCGCCCAGACAGACCAGCCACAGATGCACCAGCGCGTCGGGGTGGGACGTGAACAATAGATGGGGCGGCATGCCCGCCTGGCCCAGCAGGGGCCCGGTCAAGATCAGGGACGTCCAGAACAACGCGAAGGTCGTCAATAAGCCCAGGGCATAGAACTTCAACTGAATGGACGCGCGTAGAATACCCCGCACGTCCGAACCCGCGCCGCTCTTGAGCGCCGGAGCCATGAATCGCACCAGGGAAAACTGGAGGCCCACTTCGGTAAACGCCTGCGCGATGACGATGCGCGCGAAGCTCTGACTGTAGAGGCCGTGGTCCTCGAGGGAGAGAATGCGCCCGGCGATGAGCGCGAAGACGAGCGAAATCAGGGAATTGAAAGAGCGCGACGAGAATAAAACAGCGGCCCCGCGAATTCGCTCGGAGGCGAGAGCCTGCTGTAGTTTTTCCTTGATCACGCCGATTCGACTTGCCGTATCATCAATGTAGTGTTCAGTACTTTTTCAGTTCCCGGAGACTACCGTCCACGTGCACGGCCAGAAACTTTTCGCCTCCGGTCCAAACCAGGGTGTGCACCCGCATGGACGCGTCCTTGAATTCAACGCCCGGCAAGGAAGTGGACGTATGAATACCGGACATGACCAGTACGCCCTTGCCGCGAATCCATTCCCTGGCCGTCAATGTTCGATTCAAAAGACCCAGGTCATTGGTCTGATCCTGGGTTTTGTCGTCATGGGGTTTGATGCGTCCCAGAAAACCGTAACCGGCCTGCGCCGCCATGAAGGCCATGATGAGTCCCTCGGGAGCGCCGAAGGTACCCCAGAGCATGTTCAATCGCCGGGGCTTTTCCAGTATGATTTCCAGCGCCGCGGAAATGGAACCGGACTCAATTAAACTCACGCCCGCTCCGGCCGCGCGAATGGCCTCGATCAATTCCTTGTGCCGCGGGCGATCCTGAACGACGACGGTGAGATCGCCGACGGTGCGCCCCAGGCCTTCGGCGGTCAGGCGCAGGGTTTCCTCCACCGGCGTATCCAGGCTGATTTTGTCCGGCATGAGTTCGGCCGCGGCGGGCGGAACCAGGAGCTGTTCCATATACGTGCCGGGTACGGTCTGGACGCAGTTCTCGGAAATGGCCGCCAGCACGCACATGGAGTCGGGCAGACCCTTCGCGAAGTTCGTCGTGCATTCCAGGGGATCCACAATTAGTTCCAGGTAGGGTTCGCCCGCCTGGTTGGCGCGTTTACCCAGCACCTCTCCCGCGTAGAGCATGGGGGCGTCGTCTTTTTCGCCTTCGCCGATGATGACGCGCATATTGAAGTCCGCTTCTCCCAGCGCCTTGCGCAGGGTTTCCACGGCCCGAGCGTCCGCTCCGTTTTTATCGCCCTTGCCGGAAAGAGGCATGGTTGCCCGCGCCGTCGTTTCCACCGCGCGGGCCAGTTCCAATCCGATTTCTCGAAAGTCGTTCATGATTTCCTTGTTCATGATTTCCTTTTTGTCCCGTCAGCGCGGTAACCGCGTCCAGTAGGTTTCCACGGTGCCGATTCCGATGCCCAGCATGGTAAAGCTCCGGGTTTCCAGTACCGGCTCTCCCGGGCCGGGCAACTGGTCGTAGCGAATGCTGACGGACGCGGAGCGTTCCTTCTGGAGGGGGATGCGACGTTCGCCTTCCAACAACATTACCGTGCCGAGCACCGTACCCCGGACATTGCCGGCGGTCCCCTTAACTTCCACGGTCATGCGCGTATCGTCGTCATAGACGATGGACCATTGCATGGCGTACTTTTCGCGGATGGGAGGCGTCTCGGGCGATTTTCGATATAGATATTCCACCGTTTCGGAGCAGGAGCCCCGGGTCACGTCCTCGGCCCGGCACTCACGCTCCACCGCGGCCGTCTGCATGATATTGCGATTGCGATCCAGGATGATCCGGCGGCCCCGGTGTTTTCCGGACCACCACAGGTGGGGCTTGATATGCGGTTTGCGGACGCCGGCCAGCTTTTCGTCGACTCCACCGCAGGCGGCGACGGACATCGCCGCGATGAAGAAGATGAGGCTTCGAATAACCCCGGCGGAGTCCAACGGCCCCCGTGCCTTCCTTCCCTGGTCCCCGTTCATCGGACCCCCTCCGCGAGTTTTTATGTTGCTTTTTTCCATGGGCCGCGTAGTCTTATCGAACCCCTGATAAATCGCGGTGGATTCGCCCCCGTCGATAAATAAGTCGAAGGACATAAGACGCCTGTGCAAGAGCAAAGTACAGAAACCCCGGACCTTGAATCGCTGGCAAGGTTATTTACCATGCCCCGGGAGCCCGCCACCATGCTGGTACGCTCCCTCCTCGATACGGTTTTGAATATCGAAGTTTCCGGAATTGAGAACATTCCCATGGAGGGCGGCGGAATCCTGATATGCAATCATACCGACGCCATCGACCCGCCCATTCAGGGGATCTACAGCAAGCGCAAGTTGATCTTTCTGGGTAAGGCGGAACTGTTCGAACCCGACAAGGAGATCAAGGGCTTCCTTTTTCAAAAGGGCTCCCCGCTGAATTCGCCCTTCATGATGCTGGCCAAGCCGGTCATTGAAAAGCTGCTGGAATTCTATGCCCTGATGCAGAGCTCCCAGTTCAAGGAATGGGGCGGACTCCCGGTCACGCGCAATTACAAGGGAGACAGCGCTCGGGCCGCGGTGGAATACTACCAGGAGCTTGAGAACTACATGGTGGACATTGTCAAAAAGGGCAATATCCTGAGCATCTTCCCCGAGGGCACGCGCACGGATACCGGACTCATGGGCCCCTTCAAGGCCATGGCCGCCAAGCTGGCCATTCGAGCCCAGGTGCCCATCATTCCCTCCGGAATCAACGGGGCCTTCAAGTTCTCTTCCCCCGAGTCCATTCTCACGGGTCAGATTCTTCGCCGCAAGATCAGCTACAATGTCGGCCAACCCATCCAGCCGAAGGACTTTCCCCAGGGAGATGAGAAAAAGGCCGCCAAGGAACTAACCGCGTTTCTGGAAAAACAGGTCTATGCGTTGACCTTGCACCCGGAACGACGCGGGCATGCCCGTGGCAAAGCACGGGAACTGTAAGACCGCGCAACGGTTTACGGTGCAACGGTCTACGGGGCACGGCGAACGGTTTACGGGCCCACGTTCGCGCTTAATTTAACGGCCCGTCTTGAGTATCTTCATGGCCTTCGTGGTTAACGACCTCTGAGTTACATATGTCATCCGACGACGACATCGACGCGCTGATTCGGAGCATGGAGGGCGCGCCCATGGTGCCCGAAGCCGGTTCGAGCGAACCACGTCGTGAAGGGCAATTCGTTCGGCCCAGGCCCTGGTTCGAGAAACCCGTAAAGAAAATCCGCGACGGCCGGGACGCTTTCGCGCAGTTCGCTTATCTGGTAAAGACCTGGTCGGCCCATGAGCATCCGGAGACCACCCGGGACGCGACCCAATCCGACGCCGCCCGGGAATTCTTCGATCGCGACAAGAGCCTGGCCGAATTCGTCCGCGAAAATCCGGGCGTATTGGAAGACGCACTCCTGGATTCAAGTAATCTAAGGCGATTGGCCGCTGTTCAGGTTCATCGGGACATCGCCGAGCGCGAAGCCGGTCTGCTGCAGGGCGGCCTGCCCCACTCCATCCTGGATCAATTCCTGGCCGAGGCCTCCCCCATGCGCGGCGAATTGCTGTGGCAGGTCATGGCCGTAATCGATAAGGCGCGACTGATTGAATTCATCGTTCGCGCGGCTTCGGCGTATGGCGATTCCCTTCACCAACGAGACGGCGGTCCCATGCCGGGCGAATTGATTCGCGCGCTGCCTGAAAAACAAGCCCATAAACTCTTCAAGAAGCTGGCGAAGAATACCTTCATTGCCCCGGAATGGGTTCACGTACTGGAACTGCAATCTCGGCGCCAGGTCCTCCCGAGCGATGGATTGGACCCCGACTACGTCGAATACGGCCCCGTACCCGTGAAGGAGTATCGCCTGCCCGAAATTTTACCGGCGGACGCGAAAATCGCCTCCATGAAGCCGGACAAAATCCTGACAAAGCTGGCCGAATACACGGGCTCCACTCCTGAAAGATACAATGAACGTTTGGTCCGCGCGAATATAGTGGGCGTCGGACAACACGCCGGAGAGGTCGTTCGCGGGGACGCGGCCCGTTTGAAGGAACTGGGCGTGGAACGGACGCGATTGGCCGAGACCATGAGTAGCGTGCTGGGCCAAATCACGACCCATTACGCCGAAAGAGCCGGGGAACTGCAAGAGCAGGAAACAGCGGCCCGGGAAACGGGCCATCGCCTGCCGCCGGAAATTCACGACGAACTGCACAATCAGGACCTTCAGGACGAATCAGGCGGAATCTGGTGGCGCGGCTCCGAGGGCCTCAAGGGTCGCGTGATGTTTTTTAGCGCCCGATACGAGGATCCCTTTCACGCCGCGGACACGTCTTATCTGAGCGAGGAAGTGGGCGGCGGCGCGGAATATTTCATCATCAATGAGAAGAAGCAACTTTCGCTCCTGCTGATTCAGATGCATCCGTACTTGATTCGCCGCGCGTGTTTTTTTCAAGGCGGGATGAAGTATCGCGTGGAGCCCGAAATCGCCTGCCGCCTTCTTAATCTGATCAAGTAGTCGCGCTCAAGCCGGCTATCGCGAACGCACGCCGCTCATTCCAGCCAACCCAATCGCCGCGAAAGTCGCTCCGGCAGCAGCGGAGACACCATCTGCACGAAATAGTTATGCGATACCTTTTCCTGGATGCCGTATTCCTCCGGCGCCTGGTCCCGGGGATCGTGATACGTGCCGAAAATTAAATCCATCAAGGGCATCAGGTTCGCGAAATTACAACCGTTGTGGCGACTGGTTTCATGATGCCAGTGATGCAGTTCCGGCGAACCCAGAATGTACTTCAGGGGACCCGCCGAAATGGCCACGTTGGAATGGATATACAGACCCCAGGCGCCGCGAAAGGCCACGAAGCCGGCGATGAATTCCAGCGGAAAACCCATCAAGATGGCGGGCAGGTTTTCCAGCGTACGCGTAAATAAATTATCCAGGGGATGTTCGCGATACGCCGCCAACCAGTCCAACTCCTCGGCCGTATGGTGGACGCGATGAAAGCGCCATAGAAAACCCCAGCGATGGGATAGGCGATGACCCCAGTAGATGAGAAAGTCTCCCAGCAACACGGCCGCGGGAATTTGCAGCCACAAGGGTTGCGCGCGGGCGAACGCGCGAAAGTCCGCCAGGGGCAAGGCGTCCACGAAGGAGTGCAGACCGGCCAGCAGCGAAACCACCAGCGTGGTCCACAGCAGGTACTGGCCGCCCATGAACAGCAGGTCCGTGCCGTATTCCCGGCGCAGGACTTTTTGGCGATGGCGGGGGAAGAGTTTTTCCAGGGGCAGGAAGGCAATAAACAGAATGCCGTAAGCCAGCAGGAAATTCAGTCCGTTTTCGCGTAGAACCTTGAGAGAGAAATCCATGCTACTTTTTCTGGTCGGGTTTCTTCTTTTTCAAGATGTCGAAATTTCCTGACTTGGACGTGTGAATGAAAACCCGCTTCGTGTCCGCTTTGCTGTTCGCGCCTTTCTTTTTCTTCGGGGCGGGTTTCTTTTTGCCGTCTTTAGCCGGTTCGGTGACCAGCTCTCCGGGCGTGGGCTCGAAAGGCCGCGGGTTGCCGGACTTGCTGGAGGGCATGTAGGTCTTTTTGGTTTGGCCCCTGGCCGCGTCATGGGCGCAATAAACCAGGTAACTTAAAACGCCCAGCGCCAGTATGATCGAGATAACCTTCGCGATGCGATTGGCGACGGTTCCGGGCTTGAGTATGGGTTCCATGTCTGACTCCTTCTATATATAAATGACTGGCGCGACGCGTAAATTGTTCTCGGAATTCCGGACTTGCTCTAGTCTTCCTTCTTGTCCTTCCCGTCTTTCTTCTTTTTAGTTTTCTTAGCTCCCGCCGCCACGTCGATTTCCTCCGTAACAAGTTCCCCCGGCGTGGGTTCGAAGGGCGTGGCCTTGGGTGACCCCATATAGCTCCTCTTTTTCGAGCCGTCTTTGGCCGCGTCGTGGGCGCAATAGACCAGATAGGTCATAACCATCAAGGCAAGGGCCAGGGAAAAAACCTTCGCGACCAGATTGGCCGCGGTTCCGGGTGTCATGATTTTCTTCATGGGTGCTGACTGCTGCTCTACTTGTATTCGATTTGCGCTCTATTTACGACCGACGCCGAAAATCGCCTCGGCGTTGAGAGCGACGGGTCCGGTGCCGAAGCGCTGTTCCAGATCCCCCACAAGCTCCCGCCCCAGGGCCTCTCCCTGCTCGGTCGTGATATTGTCGAAAATGAACGAAATGGCCGGGGACATATGGGGCAATCTTTCCCAGAGACTTCGCGCCGACTCGAAAATCCAGGGCAGCGCTATAAAATAAGTATCTACTCGCGAAAAGCCGCAATTAGTCATGATCTCCTTCAGCGAATCCGGTTCCGCCAGGGGCGCATAGGGCGGCGGTTCGGAAGGAATGGGAAAATCCGGCGCCGCCTTTCCCAGGGCCCGCAACACGTAGTCGAACAGTTCATTCTTGCCCGGCCGCCAGATGTAGACCCCGGCCCGGCCGCCCGGTTTCAGGACGCGCGCCATTTCGCGAAAGCCCCGGACGTGATCCGGGAAAAACATGAGTCCGAACATGGAATAGGCCAGATCGAATTCGCCGTCCTCGATATCCAGGGCCTGTCCGTCCATGACCTCCGCGCGCACGTTCTTGATGCCTTGTTCAGCCGCTCGCTTTTCCAGCAAGGTCAGCATGGACGGCGAAAAGTCCGTAGCCAGTACGTCGGCCCCGGAAGCTGCGGCGGCGAAACTCATGGCGCCGGACCCGGCGGCGACGTCGAGCACCCGCGCGCCGGCCCCGGGCGGAAGCAGTCGCACGGCCTCGGCCGCGTAGCGATCGGTAACGGG
>CAZGYS010000086.1:0-5370 GCA_964530305.1 uncultured Leptospiraceae bacterium | reverse complement strand
AAACCCGGCGTCATAGTATTCAACAACCTTATCCCAGTTAGCGGCTACCTGGGTGGGCGCTTTATCGGCGGAACTCATGACCTGCTTTCGCGTCCGTCTCCGGGTCGGTCAATCCCCTTTCCAGGTCCGAAATCCATTCGAATCGCAGGGACCGTCATAGTATTTTCGCCGTAAAATGGATAAGGGTAATTCATGCATCAGCTCCGGTTCCACGCCGCCCTGCAGTCGATAGACCGCGAGACAGCGCGTCGGGCGGTCCCGTAGCGCGAAAGTAAGCTCACGCCCGGCGTGAAGTTTCCCGGGTTTCGGTTTCAGGGTCGTATCCTTGATCAAGAAGCGGTCTACGACGCGCATCTCTTTACGAAAATCATATTTGAGAAGTTCTCGCCCACGCGCATCATAGGCGTATAGACTGAAAACACGAAACAAATCACCTGTGGGAAAGGCGTGTCCCAGATTAGTAATTCGCACCCTGGCCTTCAAGCGAAACGGGCCTTCCGTCGGCCGCGAACGCTTTAACTCAAAGGCTACCTGGATCTGCTTACGCATATCGTCGGCGGCCGTCCCGTGGAGACTATGGTCACCGTTTTTGAAATGACAGGAACGACAAGTCATGCCGCCCGCATGGGCGAATGTCCCGCGATGTTCCTGGATGGTATTCTGCATGGCCGGCGATTTTTCGAACTGGATAAATGGGTCCGAATCCTTGACGAAATTAAATTGATGGCACCCCGCGCAAAAACGTTCCGAGGACATTTCCGGATCCTTGTAAACCGCGTGAAAGGAGCGGCTGTCGTCCGGCATGGAGCGCCGGCCATATATTTTTCCGTTACGCACATGACAAACGGCGCAGTTAACCCCTTCTCGATGCAAAGCCCGTTGATTGCGCCCATCGATAACATCGTCCAACTTTTCTTGAGCTGGTTGCCAGAGAGGCGCGTGGCAGTTTACGCACCACGCATTACGATCACGGCGTACGGCGGCGGTAAACAGGGGGTTCACGAAGGCGCGGCCATGAGGCGACGAACGCCACTGCTCGTATTCCCGCGCGTGACACGGTAAACAATTATCACCGGCCGTTTCCTTACGCGGCAAGCCAATTGTTCGGGCGCTAATGGGATGCACTCCCTTGCTGAATCGTGCCGCAACGGGACCGTCCAGCTCAAGGACGACGCGAATATGGCATGTGGCGCAACCCGCGCTCGCCCGCTTTAGAGTCGAAGGAGCGGCGGCCGGCATGTTAAAGAAGAAATACGCGCATAGTCCGACTACGGCCGATAGGCACGTCGAAATTCCGATACGTAAGAATCGCGAACGCGTCGTCACTTCTTGTCGTTCAGCTTATCGGCTTTGATCCCGAACATTCGATTACACTGGCCCAATAAATAGGAACCAACCTCTTTCTGTTCAGGAACGGAGTATTTCAGATAGATGCGCGAGTTTTTTTCATCTGATGTTCGCTCTCGCAGGTCCGCGGCCGAGAAGGAGACCAGCATGGTGGAAGTATTATCGAAACAGGTAAGCTTAAAACTCCGGGTAAAACAATCCCGCGCGCAAAACTCTTGAGTTCCGCGAAGATTGAAGGAGGTTCGGCCGAGCTTTTTCTGGACTCGTTGATACCAGGTAAGATTATCCTTTTTCCCGCCCTCAAAGGTTCTTCCAGTTTCGATCTCCCCCGAAAAATCCCCGCGACCGGCGCCGCCAATCAGCTTATGAGATTTTACCAATGCGAGCGCCTTCCAAAAATTATTGTTCTTACTCAAGTCGACCGCATATGTGAAAAGCCTTTCTTTCGTGTTGTACTTCCCCTTCCCGTATTTCAGGGCCAGATACATAGCGGCCTCCCTGTAATCGAACTGACCAATGAGATCTCGATAATTGCCGGGGAGTTTCTTTACAATATTCTTTATATCCTTCTCCGTGATCTGTTTGAGATAGTCGGATTCGCGCATGGGTTTAAGAGTCAAGGTTTTGTCTCCTGATTTGATACGAAAACCCAGGCCATTTTCGTCCGCATAAGCAGTCGCAACATCAACGACCAGTTCTTGCTTTCGCCCCGCGAGAGTATAATTGATCCGAACACCTTCAGCGTAGCGCAGGTTGGGAGCAATTTTTACATTAGCTGGTTCAGGCTCGCCGGCGGGCTCCGGCTTTTTGACCGCCGGTAGAATGTTCCCGGAGTCCTTCGAACTCTTTTCCGAGGATTTTTTCACACCTTCGTTCTTTTTCGCCGCCGCGATACTTGCCGCTTTCTTAGCCCGTTCCTTTTCCATCAACTCCTTGACGACCTTCTCTTCTCCGTTGAAGAAGCGAACATTTTCCAGCCCGCTCACTTCATAAGGCACTTTCGTGAGCAGCTTTACTAGAATCCGTTCTCGATATTTCAAAGTTTCGTCGATACGGTTAAATCGGCCGGCCACTTCGCGATACGTGTTTCCGCTGTAGGGAAAGTCGTCCATGAAGTTCTTAGCCTTTTCGGCGTACAAGGGCGCCACATACTTATGAAGCTTGCCGATAAACTCCATCTGGCCTTTTTTCAATTTCGCGAACGGGTCCTCCGGCACTGGTGCTTTCGCCTTTTCCGCCGGCTTTTTCCCAACAACTTGCTGGTCCTTACTCGTCCCGGGCGCGGCCCCGGGCGGCTTCGCGGATTTTGGAGATGATTCGTTCACGGCCGACTCTTTTTTATAAGAGACTTTCTTGAGGGGAACCCTACTTTTCTTCTCCGGCGGTAAATCCAAGTAGAAAGCCAGTAAAGGACGCGTACGCTCGGTAAGGGTTTTCTCTTTAATAAAGCGGCTTACCAAAAACAATTGAGCGATTCTTTTCTCAAGGCGTCCACGCTCTTCCTGATCCTTTAAATAATGTCTCATGATTACTTCATCAAACGCGCCGGGCAATACACGCCCCGGCTTTTCCAGCCACGCATGAAACTCCTTGACAGCCGCGATTTTCGCGGGCGGCCCCAGGATAAAGCTGAACTTTTCCGGAATTTTATAATAACTTTTAAATGGATTGGTCTCGTGAGCCAGATCATAAGTCATGTTCAATGGAACATAGGCCTTACTCCCATTGCACTTGAGTTCTTTCGGACACTTCATTTGAATATAGAAATAATCCGTCTCCTTGTAAGTGACGCGCAACAAGCCCTCGATCATTATGCCTTCGATCATGGACCTATCCCAGTTAATGCGTTCTTCCTTCAAGGGTTCGGCGAGAATCGGCAAGGATGAAACACCCGGGGCCATGATAAGCCGCGTAGGAACGGATAGCTTCGCGAATTGTTTCTTAACACAGGCACTTGAAAGAAGGCACAGCAGGATCAACGGAATAGGACTTAATCGTTTCATTCCATGATTGGAATAAGCCCCGGATACCACGTCAAGATAAAAGGGAGCAATAGCTCCGGTTTGCTCAAGGAGAAGAGTCGCCCGAAAGCCCTGCCGTCCGATTTCGGCACCGCTCCAGATATACGCGAACGGCGGGGTCTCGAGTTCCCGCCCGGTCGATTTTTTCGAACAGTTCCAGCGCCCCGGCGATTTCCCCCAGGCGAAAATGATCCACGGCCCGTTCAAAGTCCGTCTTGTGTTTCAGCTTTTCGTCGAACAGTTCCGGTTCGTCCGCGTCCAGGATCTCGCTTATGTCGACGGGCTTGTCTTTCCCCTTAACGCGAATTCGCCCCAGCCGACGACTCGTAAAGCCGGCCTCGCGCGCGCTTTCCAGAGCATCCTGGCTGGCGATGATTCGCGAACCGAAAACCTTGGTAAGCCCTTCCAGCCGCGACGCCAGATTCACCGAATCGGAGATGACGGTCGTGTCCATGCGCATATCGCCCCCCACGGTGCCCAGCATCATGGAACCCGCGTGTATGCCCACGCCGATGGAGACGGCCTCGAAGTTTCTTTCGCGACGACGCGCATTGTAATCCGTGAGAATCTTCTGCATGGCCACGGCCGATTGAACGGCGTCGTCGGCGCCGCGCGGATACAGGGCCATGATGGCGTCGCCGATGTATTTATCGATAAAACCCTGGTGTTCGCGAATGGCCGGTTCCATGCGCTTGAGATACGAATTGATAAAACCAAAATTATCGTCCGGCGACATGCTTTCGGACAGATGCGTAAACGCGCGAATATCGGAGAAGAGAATCGCCAGCTCTCGCTGGACCGAATCGCCCAGACGTACGTCGAGGATGCTCTCCTTGCCCAGGATGGAAATAAACTGCTGGGGCACGAAGCGGGAAGTCGCCTCAAGCAGGGCCGTGCGCGTCTCCAGTAGATTCTTCTGAGCCGTTTCCTTTTCGCGGCGAATATGATTGATGGTATCCGCCAGACCCAGGGAGAGCAACATGACTTCAAGTACGGACCCCAGCAGAAACCCGAAGTTCGTGAAGATATTATTCGGCACCAGTCCCAGCAATTTCAGACTATAGGCGAAAGTGGTCACCATCAAGAACAACCAGCCGACGGTAAAATAGCGCGCCGGGCGAAAGCCCTTGCGCCAGGCGGCGGCGCCGATGGAAATGAGAAAGACCGTCGTCACCAGCAGCGTCGCGGCCATGATTCGCAGGGGAATGTTCAACTTTACGAAGGGCACCAGCAGAAGCGGCGCGGAGAAACACAGCATCAAGGCGATGGCAAAGCGATCGGAACGCGGGAACCCCGCCCGCAGGTTCAAGTATTTGCGCGAAAACTGCAGCGACAGCATGCCCACCAGGGAACCGACGATGGCCGTGGAGTAAGTCTTGATCCAGGCCGTTTCCAGGACCAGTATGTGCTTATCGTAACCGAACTTGGACAACTGATACATGAGCAGCGCCAGCAACCACAGCACGTAGTAGATATAGGCGGGCTGGCGTACGGAAAAGAAGATGAACAGATTGTAGGCCGCCATGATGAACAGGATGCCGAAGTAGAAACCGAACATCAGCTGTTCGTAATAGTCCGATTTCAGAAAGGCTTCGCGGTCGCGGAGCACGGCCGGGATACTCATGGAGTAGCGGGACTTGATGCGAAGGTAGATCACGTCCGACTTTTCTTTTTCCAGCCCCAGCGTAAAGACGATGTGATTGTGGGCGGCCACGGGCGCGCCGATGCCGTGGGCGGCTCGCTGCAGAACGCGGCCGTCCCGGACGCGATACAAGGCCACCTGTTCCAGGGTATACGGAATCACCAGCAAGCGCGGGCGATTGGTCCTATCGCGTACGCGTAGACGCAGCCATATCGCGTCGGTGGTGAAACCGAAATTCAGACTACGTTTTTCGTTTTTGGCCCAGGCGATTTCCGCCGGATTGGCCAGGATCCGTTCGATGGTCAGCTTGCCGCCGGGATCTCGATGGAACTCCACCAAGCGTTCCAGATTAACCTTACG
>CAZGYS010000085.1:0-14653 GCA_964530305.1 uncultured Leptospiraceae bacterium | reverse complement strand
CATAGGACCAGGCGGCCAAAATCGCCCCGGGGCGACCCACGCGCTTAACTTCCGCGTTGAAGCGATCAAAGTCGAACCAGTGCAGCGCCTGCGCCACCGTGATCAAGTCGACGGAATGATCGGGAAGCGGCGCCTGTTCCGCGGGCGCCACGGCGTACTCCACGCGGGGATGGGGTTTCGCCGCGGCGATTTGTTTATCGCTGGGATCCGAGGCCGTGACCTTTTCGAAGAACTCGGCCAGACTGACCGCGGCCTGGCCGTTTCCCGTGCCGCAGTCCCAGGCATGGCGAGGCTCGGGCACCAGCGATCGAATAAATTCGAAGAGCGCGGCCGGATAAACGGGACGATACTTAGCGTAGTCGTCGGCGTGGCCCGAAAAGTGATCCTTGAATTGCGTCGTCATGGCATCGCCTTCTGAATGTTCGCGCGCTCTGTTAACACCGATTAGCCGTTGAGAAATTCCCGCGTGGCTTCCAGCAGCTTCGCGATTTGTTCCGGGTTGCCCACGGAGATGCGCACGAACTCGTTCAGGCGCGGCTTGTCGAAGTAGCGCACGATGATGCGCCGCTCGTTCAAGAACTTGAAGTAGGCGCCCGCGCCTCCGGATGTCTCCGGTGGTTTCGTAAAAATAAAATTCGCGCTGGAAGGCAAAGTGGAGAAACCCAGTTCGCCCAGGTCGCGAATCATCGCGTCCCGATCCCGCTTCACCGCCTCCACGCGCTCCCGAACCACGTCCAGATCGTCCAGCACGGCCAGCGCGGCCGTTTGCGCCAGGCGCGAAAGATTATAGGAGTCCCGCACCTTGTCCAGCTCGGCGATGATCTCCGGATGACCCAGCAGCCAGCCCACGCGCATGCCCGCCAGACTATAGACCTTGCTCATGGTATTGCAGACCAGCAAGCGCGGAAACTCGGAAGTACCCGCGGCGTCCGCCACCGATTCGCCCCCGAACTCGACGTAGGCCTCGTCCACCAGAGTCAACCCCTGGTTTTCCCGGGCGAACATCAATAGCTCATTCCGCTTCGCGGCGATGCCCGTGGGCGCGTTGGGATTGGTGATGACCGTGAGCGGCGCGTCGGGAATGGCCTTGCCGTTGCGCGTTTTGTTTCCCGAGCCCCTGGACGCGGCGAGTAGGGCCGGAAAATCCATGCGCCAGTCCGCCCGCAGCTCCGGGGCGATTTGCGTGACACCCAGGATATCCGCGAGCACCGGATACAAACTGTAACTGGGATTGGCGAAGACGATGGAATCCTCGGGCTCGAGCACGCCGCGAAACAAGATGGAAAGCACTTCGTCGGATCCATTGCCCACGAGCACGCAACCGTTTTCGCGACCGTGCACCTCGGCCAATCGCGCCCGCAGGGGCGCCGAAGTGGGATTGGGATACAGATGCAGGCGATTGGATTCGATCTCGCGACTCAAGGCCGCGCGAACCTTCTCGGAGACGGGAAACGGATTCTCATTGGTATTGAGCTTTATGATTTCTCCGCCGTCCGGTTGCAGACCGGGGACATAGCCGTGCATGCCCCGGACCCGGGGCGGAATCAGATCAAGGTGAGAGTTCAATTAATTTTCGTCCAGGGCTCGCCCTCGGCGTCGAGCAGCTTGAAGTCTTCGGGCAACTCCGGAAAGCGATCCTCGGTCCAGAGCCAATCTCCGATTACGTTGACGATGGGCGCGCTTTCGCCTTTTAATATGCGCAGGGTAGCTTCCTTGAGTCCGCTTTCGTCCGTGGCCTTGTGGGGCGCCTGGAACTTTTCACCGTAGGCCCGATTCTCGCTGGCGAAGGCGTAGTCGAAAAAGAAATCCGAGAACTTGCGACCCGACTCCTTCCATTCCTTCTCCATGGTCTTGAGGGCTTCATGCTCCGTACTGCGCAAGAGCCGCTGCAACAACAGGGCAATGCCCCGGGTGGCCTTACTACGAAACGTTCCCGCGCGAATCATACGAAACGTATCCGGTCGACCCACGCTCAAACGCTCCTGCCCGATCTTCGCGTACGACATGGAACCGTAGACACCCAGGGCGTGGGGCAACCAGTAGAAGGCGGAATAGCCGATGACCAGATCGGGATTCAAGCGCTCGGCCATGGCCTTCATGGGGGCAACCGAGAACGCGTAGGATTGACGAGCATCCTCCAGGGAGGTCGTTGCGATGGGGAAACCAATGGGACCCAGGGCCGGAGTATAAAAGAGAATAGCGGGTTTCACGCCGTCCAGGCCGGCGGCGGTCTTTTCAACGGCGCCTTCCAGGTCGTTCAGGTCCACGCCGCCGATGGTCCGGTCCGCGCCGGGGGCGTCCTTGCCTCCGGAACTCGTGGCAATGATGCGAGCCTCCGCGTCGTGTTCCCGGAGGGCCTCCATGGCGCTCTTCCCGGCAACGCTGGAACCGCCGATAATTAAATAATCCATATTTTCTCCCCGGTTCATTTTCACGACCGGCCTCAAGCGGGGCAATCGAATTTCTTGCCGGCACGGGCCGCTCCCCATGTATTACGCGAACGACCATGGCAAACTCCGAAAACCGAATCGGCAAGGGCGTGCTCCTGTTCACCCTGGGCCTCAGCATCGCGGCGGGACTCGTCGGCGCCCATCGCCGAGCCTGGACCTGCGATGACGCCTTCATCTCCTTTCGCTACGCGCTGAACCTGACCGAGGGTCGCGGTCTGGTCTTCAATCCGGGGGAATACGTCGAGGGCTTTACCAATGCGTCCTGGACGCTCTTGTCCGCCGCGGCGATTTTCGCGGGCCTGGAACCCGACACGGCCGCCAATGTCATGGGGTTGCTGTGTTTCGCGGTGCTGCTGGGGGGCGTGCTGCTGTGGGGGCGCTCGTTCCTGTCTCAGGCCAATCATGCGGGCCCCGTTTTATCCGCGGCCGCCCTGGCGATTCACGTTCACATGATGATCTTCGCCACGTCCGGCCTGGAGACCATGTGCTTTACCATGCTCGCCACGCTGGGCGTCCTGCTCGTCATCCGCGACTATTCCCGCGGTTCCGGCGACGGCGCCCCTCGCGGCCGGACGGGTTTCGCGCTGCTGGCCCTGGCCTGTTTGACGCGACCGGACGGCCTGGTCTTTTACGCGGCCGCGGGTCTGGCCACGTTGTACCTGGAGTTTCGCGCGGGCCGCGTCGCTTCGCGCCCCGCGGCATTCTTGTTTCGAGACCTGCCGCGCGCGCACATCTGGTTCTTGATTCTTGTTCCGGCCCTGTTGATTTTCCGCCTGTGGTATTTCGGCTCCCTGGTGCCCAACACGTTCTACGCGAAATCCGCCTACGCCGGCTACTGGTCGCAGGGCTTAAAGTACCTGGGACTTTATTTTCAATCCTACTGGCTCCTGGCTTTGCTGCCCATCGCCCTGGGCGCGCGCCTGCTCCTGAAACTCCGACACAATGACCGGACCGCGAAAGCTTCGAATCCCGCGACAATCATCGCAACGGCCTGCGTCTTGCTCTGGCTGCTTTACATCATGCGCGTCGGCGGCGATTTCATGTTCGCGCGCTTCCTGATTCCCATCACGCCCCTGTTATATCTCTTGCTGGAAAACGCCCTGCGCGATCTGACGGCGTCCGCTTCGAATCGCGCGCGGGCGCTGCACTTAATTTTCTGGCTGCTTCTCCTGGGAACGCTCTTGCGATACGATCCCTACCAGGGTCGCCCGCTCCCGCGCATCGCCGATATAACCGAGGAGAGTAAAATCTATACGCCGGAACGCTTTGGTCGCCTGCGTAAACTGGCCCTGGAATTGAAGCCGAAACTCTTCGATGCCGAACCTGTGCTGGCTTACGTGGGTGCTCAGGCGGGACTGGTCTATTACTGGACGCCGCTCGTCGCCATCGAGTCCGAGACGGGGCTGACGGATAAATTCATCGCCGCGCGGGAACTACAAGAGCGGGGACCCATCGGCCATGAGAAGAACGCGCCCATTTCCTACCTGCGCAAGCGCCGAACGTCCCTGCGCATGCGCCCGCCGCCGGCGGACCGCGACCGGGGCTTTAATCGCCTGCGCGTTAAGGACATGCCCGCGGACTGGGAGATCGTAGTCTTTTTACCCCGGGTCATGGACAAGCTGAAGGGGGACCCGCGCTTTCAATTCGTCGACTTTCGCGATTATCTGGACGGATACATGCGAGGTCGCCCTTCACCGGAAACCGTGCGAAGAGACCTGGAGTTCTTTCGCGCTTACTACTTCGATCACGTCCGTGACGCGAAGCGCCTGGAACAACTCAATCGCCTTGCGGGCCCGGCTTCCCGATCTCGGCCACGAGCAAGGTAGTGTCATCTCCGGACGGCGTATCCATCTTGAATTCCATGTAGGCACGGAGCAGTTTTTCGCGCAGCTCCACCGCGGTTCCCGATCCGAATTCGCGAATCAGATCATGGAGGCGATTGGCTCCGAAGGGTTCCTCAGCGTCGTTCAACTGGTCCACAAGTCCGTCCGAGTGCACGACGATCTTATCGCCGGGGTTCAGCTTCTCAACTTCATCATAATAGAGGGAGTCCTCGAGAATACCGATGCCCGGTCCGCGGGGCGGCAATGCCGTTATGCGATGATCGTCCGCGCAATAGATCAGCGCGTCACCGTGACCCGCGCCGGCGTAGAGTAGCTCTCCCTTGTGTTCGTCGATGATGCCGTAGAAAGCGGTGAAGAAGAAACCGCCGCTGTCCACGAGCGAATCAAAGAGCTCGTCGTTCATTTCCTTGAGCGTTTCCCCGGGTGATAGTCCCGCGGCGGCATGATTGCGAAAGCTCACCTTCACCATCATGGAAACCAGCGCGGCGGCCAGGCCATGCCCCATGATGTCGGCCACCAGCACCGCCACTCGCCCCGGCTCCAGTTCGAGAATTTCATAAATGTCCCCGCTCAACTCCGACATGGGTTGCAACACGGAGGATACGGAAATACGGCCGGAAGTCAAACGAGGTCCCGGGAGAAGATTCAGTTGCACGGCGCGGGCCAGATTCACGTCCACGGCCATTTCCCAGTGACTCTTGGCCAGCTCCTCGGTAAGTTTTCCCAGCGCCGACGCGCGCTCCGCGACCTTCTGCTCCAGGCGCTCATTGAGATCCCGCAATTCGGTTTCCGCTCTTTGTCGCTCCGAGACTTCCCTGATGAGTTTCCAGTTCGAGTCTTCCAGTTTGCCGGCGTCGCGACGAATGGTCTCTTCGCGACTTCGTATCTTGCGCACCATCTGATTCACCAGCTTCACCATGAAACCGATGTCTCTCTGGGAAACATCCGGCAGGGGCGCGTCATAGCGCCCGCGCGCGATGCGTTTGATTCCTCCGGTAAGCGATTTGACCGGATCGATGATGTGCCTGCGCAACAAAAAGCGCGTCACGAAAATAATGAAGATGGACGCCAGCAAAACACTGACCACGGTCTGGATGATCAGATCTCGCCGAACGCGCGACCTGGAATCATCGCTGAAGGAAATTTCCAGCCGCCCATAGCTGACGCCCTCGAAACGCAAGGGCACGGAACGTCGAAACGCGGCCGCGCCTCGAGTCTTGCGGCGCTCAATGATTACTTTCTCCCGGGCATCGACGACACGCACCTGCTCGACTTCTCCCGAGCGCATGCTTTCGATTACGGCCGCGCGTACGGCTTTTTTATCGCCCCGGCGCAGGGAAAGGGCACCGGCTTCCCGCAGGCGCTCGGTAACGTTGTCCGCCTTCGCCTTCAAAAAGCGGGACTGAAAGCTAATGTCTCGATGATAGCTGTAGATGCCCAGCGCGATCATTACGAGCGTGGTGGCCGAAATTAAACCGGCGGACAGCTCCGCCGCCACGGTACGTCTGCGAAAAAAAAGAAAAGGGCTCGTTCTTTTCATACAAAGGCGAAAGGGTCTCTCAAGGTTTCGTATGCCAGAGAGCCCACACTATGAACACTAGCTGGAACGGCAATCGTAGAAGCAAGAGCCATTCGGGGATCTCGAAGATTCCGGAAGTAAACATGTACAGGTTGGCCGGAAATACCGCCAGCAACAAAGCGATTATGCCGTAGGCGGCGAAGCGACGCAGCGGCGGCACCAGCAAGAGCGCGCCCAGCACAAGTTCGGCGAAACCGCTCAAATAAACCAGCTCCGCGTGAAGCGGCAGATAGGGCGGCATCATCTTCAAATAAATTTCCGGCTGAATAAAATGATTCACGCCGGCCGCCATATAGAATACGGCCATCACATAGAGGCTGATTTTTTTTATCATGACTGGATTGAGTGCATCCTGGACGTTTACAAGTTCAATTAAAAAAACATAGCGGTCGACAATTCGAGCATGCCTTTTAGCCGGGCCGCGTTCGAACTTCGGAAGTCTTCGTCGAGGTTCCGGCGCGACGATACTCGGCTACGGCGATGGTAACATCATCGATGGGCGGAGTAGGGCCGCGAAATTCCTCAATGGAACGGAGTATGGTTTGCTTGAGTTCCTCCGCCGGTTGGCCGGCGTTTTGCTGGATAACGTTGCGCAAGCGCTTGTAACCGAAAATTTCGCCTTCCTCGTTCTGCGTTTCGATTACTCCGTCCGTATGAGCTACCAGCTTATCGTCGATTTCCACCGACATGGTGCGGGTCTCATAAGCCACGTCTTGCAGAATACCGATGCCGGGACCGCAGGGCAGAAAGCGATTCACGCGCTTCTTACGATTGGAATAAAATAGAACATCACTGTGCCCCGCGGAGGCGTAACTCATTTCACCGCTGGTTTCGTCGATCACCGCGTAAAAGGCCGTGAAGAAAAAGCTCCCACTGATGACCAGTTGCTGGAATAATTCCTGATTCATCAGGGTCAGGGTTTCGCCCGGGCCCTTGTCCACGGCCGCGTTATTGAGGAAGGGGAGCTTTACCATCATGGTAATTAAGGCCGCGGCCAGGCCGTGCCCCATGACGTCCGCCACCATGATGCCGATTTTGCCTTTTTCAAAGTAGATGATTTCGAAAATATCGCCGCTGAGGCCGCTGGCCGGTTCGAAAATAGAGGATACGAAAACATTGCCCAGGTGCACGTCCTTCGCCGGCAGGAGATTACGCTGAACGATATTCGCCAGCGACACCTCTACCGCCATGTCCCAAAAACGCTTGGCCAGGTCCGCGCTCAAATCCGAGATCTGCTGCGTCCGCTCCGCGATGCGCTCTTCCAGTTCATCGTTCAGGCTGCGCAAGTCCTCTTCGGCCCTTTTACGAATCCCGACTTCCTTGCGCAGCTCTTCCACGTTTTCGCGGACGCTGTCGATGTAGACCTTCAGGGTTTTCTCTCGAATGTCGATCTGGCGCGCCGTCTCGCTGATGTTTTGCATAATCGAGGCGATGTCCCGCTGGGCTACCGGCGCAAAGGGACGCTTGTAATTGCCGGAGGCGATGTCCTCGATTCCGTCGCGCACCTGCGCCAGCGGCTTATCCAGATACGAGCGCAGGACGAATCGCCCCGCGAACATCACCAGGAGGAGCACGACCAGCAGGACACCGGCGGACATATATATGAAGGACCAGCGCGCCTTGTTAAGTGAGTCGCCGTTGACCGCGACCCGGACCATGATGTTGCCCGGCGGCGCGGCCGCGGTGACCGACAAGCCTCGGTCACCCTGTTTAGAGACGGACTTTGAGAAGATCACTCGAGCCTGATCGCCTGAAACCGTCAGATCGGACACGGTGACGCTTTCCACTTCCGGCCGCAGGAGCAAATTCTCGGCCGCCGCGCGCCAGGCCTTTCGGTCGGCGGCCCGCGTATTGAGCCTGGACAATTCCCCGCTCAACTGCAGCGCAAAACCCGTCGCCTGTTCCCGCAGGAGCTTCTTGCGGAGGGAAATATTGGAAAAATAGGCGAGCAGGGAAACCAGGACGACGGCGCCGGTAACGATGACGGTCATACCCAGATAAAGATCGCGGGAAACGGTTCTTTCTTGCCGGAAAGGATTTGACACTGGTTCATCATCCGAACTGGAACTTCCGCACTGTCTACTACTTTCCGCATCAGGGTTTCCACGGTGTTGATGCGCAAGACTACGTATTTCGAGTCGCGGCCTATCGGCGGTCTACTAGCGGCCCCCCGGAAGGTAATCTCGCTAAATTTCAATCCTCAATGTTGACCTAAAAAAGTGCAAAGATTAATAGTAACCACTATTAAGCCAGGAGAAAGGGTCTTTTTTGAATTACTTTGGTGCGAAATGAGGCGATTTTTCAGAATTTGGGAATTCAAAACCCAATTTACGGTCGTGATTATCAATTTGATTGGACTTTCGGGTCAATTTTGTGGATAACCTGCCGCGACCTAACATGATTCGAATCTAAATGTGATTTTGGCCCGAAAAAACAGTACTTTCCATCCAGAGTACCATCCAGGTGCTCAATCGGCCTCTTTGAGGACCCGTGCCGGCATTGAATTTGCTTTTTAGATTCCAACAAATTAAGAGAACAGCGCCGCGCTCCATACACAAAGCTAAAAGCAAAGGATATATAAGCGGCAATGTTTGAGGAATTCAGGAGAATTACCATGCGCAGATTAATTGCAATTCTGGCTTTTGTAGCTTTCACGGCGCCCGTTATGGCCGGCGGCGGTGGCGGCTCTTCCAAGCCCCTCGACGGGTCCTATCCCATCGTTCTAGTACACGGCATCCTCGGTTTTGACGACTCCAACGGTCCCCTGGGCAACCTGCTCCAGTACTGGGGCGGAATGGACGACTACCTTCGTTCGCAAGGCGCCGTAGTCCGCACCCCCGGTGTAGAAGCTATTAACAATAACCACGTTCGAGCTACCCAGCTCAAAAACGACCTGAACTACTGGATGGCCGCCAACGGTTACTCCAAGGTTCACCTGCTGGGTCACTCCCAGGGCGGTCTGACCTCTCGCTACATGACCAGTAACCTGAACATGAAAAGCAAAGTGTCCACGCTGACCACGCTGAACTCCGTGCATCGCGGAACTCCCACGGCCGACATCGGTCTGGCGGTAATCCCCGACTGGCTCGAGCCTTCCGTAGCCGTTGTAGTTAACGTTCTCGGCGGTCTGTTCTACAGCACCAACGAAGCCGACATCATCGCCATGGCCACCTCTCTGACCACCGGCGCCATGAACGCTTTCAACTCCAGCACCCCCAACGCTTCCGGCGTCAAATACTACTCCTACGGTTCCTACATGACCATTCTGGACCTGATTCAGCATCCCATCATGGGCCTGCTGCATCCCATTACCTGGACCGGCGGCGTATTCAACGGACAGGGCGGAACCAATGACGGTGTCGTTCCCTACTCTTCTCAAAAATGGGGCACCTGGAAAGGTAAGCCGTCTTACCCCTTCACCACCACCGGTGTCGACCACCTGCAGGCGACCAACTTCGAGTGGACCGGACAGTTCTGGTATGACGTAGAAGGCTACTTCCTGAAGATGGCCCAGAACGCGAAGAACAACCAGTAATCAAAAACAAGCCGAAGGGAGTCGCCGCCGGGCGATTCCCCGGACAACAGAGAGCGGGACGCGAAACATCGTCCCGCTTTTTTTGTGTTCGCGCGTCGGAGGAACCCGCCTTAACCGGCTTCGGTCGCGACTTCCGGTTCGGGCACCGGCGCCGGCGATTTCGCCCGCATAAAGATCTTTATATTGGAGTAAGGCTCCCACTCGGGAAACTTTTCGCGCAGGGGTTTGGAAATACGGGCGCGCCACTCCAGAATGGAATCCGGATCGGCATCCGTTACCGGTAGTTTTTCGAAACCAATTTCTTGAAAGATCTCCAGAGCGGCTTCGTCCGGTTGCATGACGACGATGAGCTCCGCCCCGTGCAGCTCATAACGGTGCAGCATTTCAAGAATGAGTCTACGCCGAATGGCGTCCGAATGTTCGCCGGCATCCACGACGAGATCATAAAGGAAAACTTCGTCCAGAAATCGCACCGCGCGAAAGAACCCAAAAATACGATTGCGAACGACGGCGTTCAGACAAAGCCCGCGCGACATGGTTGTCTTGAACTTGAAGAACGTCAGCCCATCCTCCGGCATGATGCGCTGCTTGAGTTCGAACAGCTTTTCCAATTCTTCCTCATCATCCGCCGCGCGACGCACTATAAAACGTTCCGTCCGCCCGCGAATCCAGATGCCCGCCATGACGATGGTAGAGGTGAAGACCTGTACCAGAAAGCTGAAGAAAGTCCCCCGAAAAAACGGAATATCGCCCCAGGGCATTGCGTCTCCCAGCAGACCCTTCAGGGCATTCACGCCGTACATGGAAGCCGGCACGAAAATCAGCACGAGCGGCAATACCCAGAAAGGCTGTAAGGGCCGGACGCCGCGCCAGGCAATTGACAGCATGGCCCCGAAAAAACCCGCAAGAAAAATGAGCGAGGGGTAACCCAGTCCTTCAAAGGTGCCGGTCAGGTAGTGGGGAGCGTTAACGGCCAGAATCTGTAAAATCAGGACGGCCAGTATATAGAGAGCGGAGGAGCGATTCACCCGTGAACGAAATCCGCCGAGGCTCCGTCCGGGCCATCAAAATTCGTCCGCCGGCTTTTTACGACGTGGGAAAAATATTGTCGGCTTTCACCAGGAAGCCATCCAACAATTCACTCTTGAGTTCAACCCCGGTGCGCCTGGCCCATTTTTCACCGCGATTGTTCCAAACTTGCATGGTTCTATTGCGCGGATCCAGCAGCCAATATTCCTTAACGCCGCACTTGCGGTAGCGCTCGGCTTTTTGTCCCAGGTCTTTTTCCGCGGTGGAGTCGGACAATATTTCCACGACCAGATCAGGCGCGCCGTGAATGTGCTTGAAGATGATGTCCGCCCTTTCCTTCATCACGACGCAAACATCAGGCCGAACAACGTCTCCACCGTCGGGCAACAGAACGTCCAGCTCGGTAAATACTCGAAAGGCGCGCTTCTTACCCCGGCGATTTACAAGTTCCGCCGCCACTTCGGATTGGGTTTCCGCGTGTTCAGAAAATCCGCTCGGTGCCAATTGCAAAACTCCGTCGACCATATCGTATTTGAACCCATCATCTTCCAGGTCCAGATACATCTCACGCGTAACCTTGCGGCCGACATAGCGAGGAGCATCTTGTACAATTGTTGCGGTTTCCATTGGGTCTCACTGAAATTATAGACCCGGGAACACGGTGAGGCAAGAAAAAATCGCCGAGGCGGGAGGAGAAAAGGCGCGAAATCGCCAATAAGACAAGAAATTGAGTATTAACACGCACATGCGCATAGCCCCCGCCCGAAACGGACGGGAGCTATGCGCGAGACCGGCTGATTAATTCAGGCCGGAAATTTCCAGCGTGCTTTGCTTGTTGCTCGAATGGTTGAACTTAATGGAATACGGTGCCAGTGTAGGAACGCCGTATTGCAGGTCGAAGGTATCGAAGGCGATGGCCAGTTTGTGGCCGGGCGCCAGGTCGTAAGCCGTCGCGACCAGGTCCACGGAGACTTGCGTCGACCGTCCGGGAGTCGCGTTATGCAGACTGGCCGTGCCGTGAGTAATGAGCGTTCCGACGCCCCAGCCGTCCACGGCATACAGGTAGGCCGCGACCTGGGCTTTCGATCCGGAAGGAGTAATCCAGACTTTCGCCTTAACGTCGCCGCGCAGTTTTTTGCCGCTGGACAGCTTGGACGATTCGTAAACAACACCGTGGGTACGGCTGATGCCGGGAATCCATTTCTTCACGGGCAGGTCGATGTGACCCTCGACGATGGGCGAAAGCAGCGGGATACCGGTGGACGCGCCCGAATCGCCTGAATAGATTTTCGTGTTGGCGTATTTCCCGTTGGGGGAAGTCTTCAAGCCGCCGTTGGAAAACCAGCCGCGCGGGCTCATGTAGTAAGTCGTGCGAGCCGCGTTGGCCGCGTCCCAGTTCGCATACTCTTCGCGACGATTGGAGAACTTCAGTTCCATGGTCACCGCGGGGCGATTCAAAATACCCGTGTTCTCACCCTTGAGGAAGTGGTCGAACCAGTCGTGGGCGTTGTTCCAGACGAAGTTGGAAAGACCCAGCACCCCGCCGATTTCCGCGGTCGCGTGAATGCCCTGGTTCAGATCCAGACGCTTGGGTCCGGTCAGGCCTTTGTAGAAGTCAATCATGGGATTGGGCTGAAAGAGATTATCGCCGTAGTTGTTGCTGATGTAGACGGGAGCATTGCGCGCGTTGATCTTGTTAATGACGTTCGCGGGAGAACGCTCGCCGGCCCACTCGATAACCTCGGGGATATTGCGATTGGTCAGGATGTTCGTGTAGTGCTCCAGGATGACGGGGTCCATGTTGCCGGTGGCGTAACCGCTGAGAACCAGCAGGGCGCCCCAGACCAGACGAGGAGTATCGCCGCCGTAGAGAGACGTTTGCAGATTGGCCCAGCCGGACATGGGAACGGCCGTCTTAATGCGGGGATGATTGGCCAGGCCCAGCAGGGAAATACCGGCGCCGTAGGAAATACCGCAGATACCGATGTTGCCCGCGTCCACGGAAGTATTGGCTTCCAGCCAATCCAGGGCACGGCCCAGGTCGACCATATCTTTCGGTCCGGCCGTATTAATCAGACCTTCCGACTTGCCGAAGCCGCGCGTGCTGTAGCTCAGTACAATGTAGCCTTTCTTCGCGAATTTAATCGCCTGCTGGGTGTATTCGTATTCGTCCAAACTCCAGCTGTTTACGAAAATAATGGCCGGGAACTTCTGGCCGGGGGTGGTCGCCGTGGGGCGAAAGACATTAGCCGAAAGACGGGTACCGTCGGTAGAAGTAATCCAGACATCGTCCTGATATTCGTACAGGTCGCTGTCGGGAACGGTGGAACCGCCGCCGATGAGCGAAAGCTCGTCCGCGCGTGATTGCGGCGTTACGCTCGGGTTCACGCCCACCAGGGCATTCACCGTCGCCAGATTAACGGCGTCCGTATCCGCCGCCGATTGGGCGCAAGCGCCCGTAATGAAAAGCCCCAGGACCGCCAGGGCCATGGGTCTGAGTAATTTCCTGCTCATGAAACTCTCCCTCTGAATGATGTTTGTTTATTCCATCCGTGGATGGTGTAATTGATATAGCCCGGCCGAGGCGCATTTGATACTGCGGGAAACCCCGGGGATCGGTGATTTTTTGTAACGGGCGATTCAATGGCCCGGCCGGCCTACATTGACTTGACTCAACCCGAGTCGTCGTGATAATTGCGGAAAATTACAAAAGGAATTTACCATGGCCGCTGAGAAAACCTACCTGGAGCTTTCGGAAGAAGGCGAAGGATCCCATAAATTTTACGAAGTAATCGTCGACGGAAAGAAAGTCTCCATCCGCTACGGACGGATCGGCACGGACGGAACGAAGAGCGAATCATCTTATGCCACGCCGGAAAAGGCAAAGGCCGACGCGGCCAAGAAAATCGCCTCGAAGAAAAAGAAAGGCTACGAGGAAGCCGTCATGGGCGTGCGCAAAAAACGCGCCGTCACCCGTCGGACCATCACCAGTCGCGCGTCGACGTCCAAGAGCGCGCCCGTGCTGTGGAAGTTCGAAACCGGTCGCGGCGCCTTCGGTATCTTCATCGACGATAAATATTGCTGGGTCGGTAACGAAGACGGACGGATCTTCGCCCTGGATCACGACGGCAAGGTTCAAAGGGAATACAAACTGCCCGACGGCGTGAAGTGCATCGTATCCGACGGGGACTGGCTCTACGCCGGCTGCGACGACGGCAATGTCTACGACCTTACCGGCAAACTGCCCTACGTGGCCTACACCATCAATCCCGAGGTCGACATCTACTGGCTGGACATCGCCGACGCGGTGCTGGGCGTCTCGGACGACGACGGCAATGTGCACGTCTTCAACCACGAAGAAGAATCGCAATGGCACAAGAAAAGCCAGGGCGCAAGCAGTGGCTGGATGGTTCGGTGCGACGAGATCGGCGTCTTCCACGGCCACTCCAAGGGCGTGACCATGTATGACTGGGAAGACGGCAAGAAGATCTGGCACAAGGCCACGAAGGGCGCCGTGCTGTTCGGCTGGCAGGACGACGAAACGGTCTACGCCGGCACCAGCCAGGATCTAATTCATCGCTTTTCCAAAAAAGGAGAAGAAATGACGAAGTACAAATGCGACGACAGCGTCTTTTCCTGCGCGGCGGCGCTGGAAGGTAAGTTCGTTTTCGGCGGCGACGATTCCTCCTCCGTGTATTGCTTCGGTGAAGACGGTAAGCGCCTCTGGAAACTGGGCACGACCTGCGGTTCGGCCTACTCCATGCAGTATCACAACGAGAAGCTCTACATCGTGACCACGAACGGAACCCTGGCCTGCATCGACGCGTCCGAGGCCGCGGTCAAGGCCGCCGAGGAAGGCAATGTTCCCAAACCGAAGGACATCAAGGCTCCGGCTCAGAGTAAGAAGTCGGCGCAGCCGGCGGCCCGGGTGGCCACCACTCGTTCGGCCGGATCCGGCATCGTCGTGGAAGTATATAAGAAGGGCAATAAGCTGCATGTGCGCCCGGCTTCCGAGGGCTACAAGAAGACCTGGAACGTCCAGTTCCCCAAGAACCTCCGGGAAGAAGGCGCCAAATTCGTCGTCGACGAGTTGCGGGAATCGGCCCGGGGCGGCTTTTATCGCGCCTACGGCGATATCAAGAAATTGAATAGTTGATCATGTTCGTTTGCGGTCGAGCACTCGCGGTTTAGCCGGCCTCTTCCCGGCGACCGCGAC